>NZ_WWKH01001051.1:0-2760 GCF_009865595.1 Streptomyces sp. SID1328
ACGCGTTCGCGCAGGGCGGCCGGGGCGGGGGCGGCGGTGGACCACGCCAGCCGGACGGCGTCCTCGGACAGTTCGCGGACCTCGGCCGTGCAGCGGCCGCAGCCCGCGAGGTGTTTCCCGAACCGGCGCCGCTCGGCGGGGTCGAGGGCGTCCAGCGCGTAGGGGGCGGCCAGCGAGTGCGGGTCCTCGCGGCGCAGAAGACGGGTGAAGACGCTCACGCGGCACCTCCGAGGCAGCCGCGCAGCCGGTTGAGGCCGTCGCGCATCCGGGTCTTGACGGTGCCGAGCGGCAGGGAGAGCCGTTCGGCGACCTCGCGGTAGGTGTAGCCGTCGTAGTAGGCGAGGGTGACGGACTGGCGCTGGAGGTCGGTCAGCCGTCTCAGACAGCGGCGCACCCACTCCCGTTCCAGTCCCGCCTCGACCTCCTCGGTGACGTGGTCGAAGGCGGGTTCCCCGGCACGCAGGGCCTCGCGCTGCTCGCGTTCGCCGGCCGCGCGGGCGCTGCGCACCCGGTCGACGGCCCGGCGGTGGGCGAGGGTGAGTATCCAGGACAGGGCGCTCCCGCGAGCCGGGTCGAACCGGGCCGCGGAGCGCCAGAGTTCGAGCAGTACCTCCTGGACGACCTCCTCGGACTGGGCGGGGTCGCGCACGACCCGCCGGACCAGTCCGAACACCGGCCCGGAGATCAGGCCGTACAGCTCCTCGAACGCCTGGTGGTCGCCGCCCGCCACGCGCACCAGCAGTACCTCGGCACCCTCACCCCGGCCGTGGCCGCACCCGGCCGTGCCGGTGACCCCTCGCATCCGCACGAACGCACACCTCCGGCGGTTGATACGGATCGGAGAGCCGAAAACGCGGGTCGAAAAAAAGGAAAAAGAAAGTTCCGCTCCGGCCAATCCGCGCTCGCCGGCCGCTCCGTATACCCGTCCGTCAAGCAAGTCGGATTCGAGGACGGACGGCATGACTCTCTTCGCCAGAAGCGGCACGGCACGCAAGGGCCTGGTCCCGCTCATCTGCGGCGCGCTCGCCGCCGGTGGACTCGCGGCCGCCGGTGTCGCCACGCTGGAGCCGGGGGCGGCCTCCGCCTCCTCCCACCGGGAGGCCCCGCTGATCTCGGGCACCCCGCAGTACGACAACACCGACCTGTACGCGTTCGTCAGCCCCGACAAGCCGGACACGACGACGATCGTGGCCGACTGGATACCGTTCGAGGAACCGGCGGGCGGCCCGAACTTCTACACCTTCGCCGACGACGCGCAGTACGACCTGCACATCGACAGCAACGGCGACGCCCAGGACGACCTCCTCTTCCGCTACACCTTCAAGACGCGGACGAAGAACGGGAAGACGTTCCTCTACAACACGGGCCCCGTGACCAGCCTGGACGACCCCGACCTCAACATCACCCAGACCTACGACCTCGAACTGGTCCGCATGAAGGGCGGCCACGCGATGTCCAGGACGAAGGTGGCGGACGACGTGCCGGTGGCACCGTCCAACGTGGGCAAGGCGTCCATGCCGGACTACGGCAAGCTCCGCTCCCAGGCGGTGTACAAGACGGCGGGCGGGGCGGCCACGTTCGCCGGGCAGGCGGACGACCCGTTCTTCCTGGACCTGCGCGTCTTCGACCTGCTGTACGGCGGCAACCTCAGCGAGGTCGGCCGGGACACCCTCAAGGGCTACAACGTCAACACGATCGCCCTCCAGGTCCCCAACGACCTGATCCGGCAGTCGGCGGACCAGCCGGTCGTCGGCATCTGGTCCACCACCCAGCGCCGCAACGCCCAGGGCTACTACAGCCAGGTATCCCGCCTCGGCAACCCGCTGGTCAACGAGGTGGTCAACCCGCAGGCGGACAAGGACCGCTTCAACGCCTCCCAGCCCTCGCACGACGCCCAGTTCCTGAAGAACGTCACCAACCCGGAGCTGCCCAAGCTCATCGAGGGCATCTACAAGATCGCCGCCCCGGCCGAGCCGCGCAACGACCTGGTCGACGTCTTCCTCAAGGGCGTCAAGGGCCTCAACCAGCCCCCGAACGTGCGTCCTTCGGAGCAACTGCGGCTGAACACCTCGATCAAGCCGACCATGCACCCCAAGCGGCTCGGCGTGCTCGACGGTGACAACGCGGGCTTCCCCAACGGGCGCCGGCTCACCGACGACGTGATCGACGAGGCCCTTCAGGTCGTCGAGGGCGAACTCCTCGGCTCCAAGAACGACTTGGGCGACGCGGTGGACGCCAACGACAAGAAGTTCGAGAAGTCCTTCCCCTACGTCGCCCAGCCCACGGCGGGGTCGCGGGGCGCGCTGGCGAAGGGCACGACCGCGGGCGCCGACGTCAAGAGCCAGCTCGGTGACGCGCTGAGCCCGGCCTCGGCGACGGGCGGCACCGACAACACCGTGCTCATCGCCGGTTCGGCGGCGGCGGGCGCGGCCGCAATCCTGCTGCTCGGCACCGTCGTCGGCTGGTGGCGCCGCCGGATGCGCCGCGCGTACTGAGCCGCACCCGAAAGCGACCGGCACGGCCCGTACCCCTTCCCCCACGGCGGGCCGCGCCGGTCTTCCCGACCACCATCAGGCGAACCAGGAGAGGGCGATGGGCCCGCGTACGAGTAGTGACGAGCAGACCGACGGCACACCGGACAGTCGCGCTCCGGGCCGCCGGACGGCGTGGCGGGTGGCGTCGGCCGCCCTGCTGGCCGTCGCGCTGACCGGTGGCGCGGTCGCCTTCGGGACCGCGCGGGACGGGGCGCGGGCCGCTCCG
>NZ_WWKH01001052.1:0-2850 GCF_009865595.1 Streptomyces sp. SID1328
CCGCGAGGCTCGCGGCCAGCGCGGCGCCCACCGCGTAGATCGGCACCGAGCGCAACGCGAGGATCTGGAACACGAAGCCGAGCCCGTCAAGGGCGAGCCCCGCCGCGTACCGCCACTGCCGCACCGCCCGCAGCAGCAGCGCCGCCTCCCCGCCGCCCTGTCCTCCGGCCGCCCGCGCGGCCACCGCCTGAAGCACCGTGGCCGTACCGAAGCAGACCGCCGCGCCGAGCGCGCACACCATTCCAAAAAGCACAAAGCGACTGTAGGGGAACGGGCGTACGTGGGGGTGCCCTGCCGGAAACTCACACCTGTCTCTAGGCTGACTGCCGAACGCATCACCGACGGGGGAGAAGAGAAGATGGCCGACACCCGCGCACAGCTGCGCTCCACCACAGTCGTGTTGGGCGGCATGGGGCTGCTCGCCGCCGCCCTCACCGCCTGCTCCTCGTCCCATCCGGACAAGCGCTGCGTGGACCGCGACAGCTACAACGTGGCGAAGGGCTACCACGTCGTCTCCGACAAGAACTGCAAGTCGGGCTCCAGCGGCGGCGCCTACTACTACGGCGGCAAGAAGAAGGGCTCCTGGGTCCGCAGCGGCTCCTTCACTCCGCCCCGCAAGTCCGGCGGCGGCTCCGGCCGTTCGGGTGACGACGACAGCCACAGCGTGCACCGGGGCGGCTTCGGCGGCGGCCACGGCAGCTCCGGCGGCTGACCGGCCGGGCCGCGCGCATGGAACGCCGTACGATCACGCCCCGTCCCGACTGGCAGCGCACCGTCGAGGAGCAGGGGATCGTCTACCCGCTCACCCGCCACCCCGACGGCTCCCTGCGTCCCTACTGGGACGAGAGTGCCCACTACGTCTTCTCGCTGCCCGAGGTCGAGGCGCTGGAGGAGACCGTCGAGGAACTGCACACCATGTGCCTGGCCGCCGCCGGGCATCTGGTGGAGCGCGGCCGGCTCGCCGACCTCGGCATCACCGACCCGCGCGTGGCCGCCGCCGTCACGGAGTCCTGGCACCGACGTGCCGAACTCCCGTCCGTGTACGGCAGGTTCGACCTGCACTACGACGGCACCGGCCCGGCGAAGATGCTGGAGTACAACGCGGACACCCCGACCTCGCTGGTGGAGGCCGCGTCCGCGCAGTGGTTCTGGATGGAGGAGCGCTTCCCCGGCGCCGATCAGTGGAACTCGCTGCACGAGCGCCTGGTCGACACCTGGCGCAAGCAGGCGAAGCTCCTCCCGCCGGGCCCGCTGCACTTCGCGCACTCCTCGGCCGACGAACTCGGCGAGGACCTGATGACGGTCGCCTACCTCAAGGAGACCGCCGAGCAGGCCGGGCTCGACACCGACTGGCTCTCCATGGAGGAGATCGGCTGGGACACGCTCTCCGGCCGCTTCGTGGACAACCGGCTGAAGTTCATCCGGGCGATCTTCAAGCTGTACCCGTGGGAGTGGCTCACCACCGACGAGTTCGCCGGGCACGTCCTGGACACCCTGGACAACGGCGGCGGCACCGGCAGCACCCTGTGGATCGAGCCCGCCTGGAAGATGCTGCTCAGCAACAAGGCCCTGCTGGCGATCCTCTGGGAGCTGTACCCCGGCCACCCCAGCCTCCTCCCGGCCTACCTGGACGGCCCCCGCGAGCTGGCCGCCACCACCGGCTACGCCGCCAAGCCGCTGCTCGGCCGCGAGGGCGAGGGCGTCACCCTGCACCCGCCCGGCAGCCCGGCCCCTCCGGCGCCCGAGGAGACCTGCTGCTACCAGGCCCTCGCCCCGCTCCCCGTCTTCGACGGCAACCACGTCGTCCTCGGCGCCTGGGTCGTCGGCGACCAGGCGGCCGGGCTCGGCATCCGCGAGTCCTCGGGCCTGATCACCGACTCCTACGCTCGCTTCCTGCCGCACGTGATCCTGTAGGGCCTGAACCGCGCGCGCTCCCTCCCCCACGGCCGGTAGGCTGGTCGTGGGCCGTGACTGGCGCGCTGGGATGGGATGGACCATCGGGGAGCGGCCCGGGAGTCAGTGCCGTGCGCCTGGGCCGAACCGAACACGACGACACACCGACGCCCTGTCCGGAGGCCCCCATGCCCGAGAACCCCACCCCGTCCGGCTCCGCCGAGACCACCGCCTACCGCGCCGCGCTCGACGTCATCCGCGCGGTCGAGCCCCGCGTCGCCGACGCGATCGGCCAGGAGCTCCACGACCAGCGCGAGATGCTCAAGCTGATCGCCTCCGAGAACTACGCCTCCCCGGCCACCCTGCTGGCGATGGGCAACTGGTTCAGCGACAAGTACGCCGAGGGCACCGTCGGCCGCCGCTTCTACGCCGGCTGCCGCAACGTCGACACCGTCGAGTCCATCGCCGCCGAGCACGCCCGCGAACTCTTCGGCGCCCGGCACGCCTACGTCCAGCCGCACTCCGGCATCGACGCCAACCTGGTCGCCTTCTGGGCCGTCCTCGCCGACCGCGTCGAGGTGCCCTTCCTCGAGAAGACCGGCGCCCGCCAGATCAACGAGCTGTCCGAGGCCGACTGGGCCGAGCTGCGCCAGGCGTTCGGCAACCAGCGCATGCTCGGCATGTCCCTGGACGCGGGCGGCCACCTCACCCACGGCTTCCGGCCCAACATCAGCGGCAAGATGTTCGACCAGCGCTCCTACGGCACCGACCCGGCCACCGGCCTGATCGACTACGAGGCCCTGCGCGCCCAGGCCCGCGAGTTCCGCCCGCTGATCCTGGTCGCCGGGTACTCCGCCTACCCGCGCCTGGTGAACTTCCGGATCATGCGGGAGATCGCGGACGAGGTCGGCGCGACCCTCATGGTCGACATGGCGCACTTCGCCGGTCTGGTCGCGG
>NZ_WWKH01001053.1:0-2792 GCF_009865595.1 Streptomyces sp. SID1328
GATGGGCCTGGTGCGCGGCCAGGCGACCGGGCAGGGCCTGTTCACCACCACCCTGCAGGGCCATGGCGCGGTCGCCGTGATGGCGCACGGCGGGGTCTTCGAGCTGCCGGTCACCCCCCAGCGCCCGGTCCACGTGGACCCCCAGGCGTACGTCGCCCATCACGGCGAGGTGCGCAACAAGCTGTCCACCGCGCTGGGCTGGCGCGACATGGTGGGGCGCGGCTCCGGCGAGGCGTTCCAGCTGGAGCTGAGCGGCCACGGCACGGTGTACGTCCAGGCGTCGGAGGAGAAGCTGTGAGCGGTTACGCGAGCGCGGGCGGGCCGGTGGTCTTCGACCCGGTGACGCTCCCCGCCGACGACAACGTGAACCCGTACACCTTCTGCGTGGAGCTCAAGGGGAGCCAGTGGTTCCTGCAGAAGGGGAAGATGATCGCCTACTACGGGTCGATCGACTTCAACGGCATCGGGCACGGCCGGCTGGACCGGCTGGTGCGGACTTCCTTCCATTCGCCACTGCACGCGAGCGACTGGGTGGTGGCGGAGGGCTCGGGCAAGATGCTGCTCGCGGACCGGGCCTTCGATGTGAATTCGTATGACTTGGATCAGGGCAACCTGACCGTTCGCGCGGGCAACTTGATCGCTTTTCAGCCAAGCTTGGCACTCAAACAGTCGATCGTGCCGGGCTTTCTGACGCTCATCGGAACCGGAAAGTTCGTCGCCGCCTCCAACGGGCCGGTGGTCTTCATGGAGCCGCCGATCCGGGTGGACCCGCAGGCGCTGGTCGGCTGGGCCGACTGCCCCTCCCCCTGCCACCACTACGACCATTCCTATCTCACCGGCGTGATGGGCGGTCTACGTGCGATGACAGGGATCGGCGGGGCTTCCGGGGAGGAGCACCAGTTCGAGTTCACGGGTGCGGGGACGGTACTGCTCCAGTCCAGCGAGACGCTGATGGCCGAGCCGTCCACGGGTGCTGTTCCATCCGAGCCGGGGGTACCCGGAGGGGGCGCAGCAGGACCCATGGGGCCCGGAACGGGGGCTTCCGGGGTACCGCGCCTTCCCGGACAGCTGGGAGACCTCCAGCGTCGCTTCGGGCTGTGAGCGGTAGTCTGCGGAGTGTGACGTCGAACGCGTGCGCACAGTCACATCACCCAGAGTAGTTCGCCATTCAACTTCTTAGGTAGACTTCATTCATGGAGACCGAGACGGCCACGCACTGGCTGACCGATGCGGAGCAGTGCGCCTGGCGCACCCACCTGGAGGTCAACAGGCTGTTGACGTACCAGCTAGAGAAGGATCTACAGCCGTTCGGCCTGACGATGAACGACTACGAGATCCTCGTCAATCTTTCCGAGTCGGAAGACATGCGGATGCGGATGAGCGACCTGGCGGGCGCGACCATGCAGTCCAAGAGCCGCCTCTCGCATCAGATCACGCGCATGGAGAACGCGGACCTGGTCCGCCGGGAGAACTGCGAGTCGGACCGGCGCGGTCTCTTCGCCGTCCTGACCGAGCACGGGCTGGAGACGATGCGGAAGGTGGCCCCGCACCACGTGGCCTCCGTCCGCCGCCACTTCATCGACCTGCTCTCCCCCGACGCCCTCCAGGACCTCGACAAGTCCCTGAAGCCCATCGCAGAACACCTCAGAGACCAGCGCGGCCGCCCGTAGCCGGTTCGGCTCCACGCGCAACCGGCCGTACCGCGCCCGCCGAGCGGCAACCCCGCGCCGGGCGCGGTCCGAGCCCGTGCCTCGGACACCCCTGAGGCAGGACGCCCCGCCCACCCGACGCACCGCCCCGGTGCGAGGGAGGGTGGGGCGCCCGGCTGTCCGGGGCCGCGGACAGGTCCCCGGCTCACGCCCGCACGGGCTCCGTCCGCCTCCGGCCCACCAGGGCCACCGCGGCCGAGGCGAGCGCGGTGGCTCCGGTGAGAGCGAAGCAGAGGGGCAGCGGGAGGTGGCCGAGGAGGGCGCCGGTGGTCAGGCCGCCGGCCGAGCTGCCCGCGTTGACCGCCATGTTCACCCAGGCCCCGGCACGGGTGCGGTCGCTCGCGGGGGCCGACTCGTCCGCCAGCAGGTAGGCCGTGGTGAGCGCCGGGGCGATGAAGGCACCCGCACACGTCATGGCCACCGCGAGCGTGAGGACGCCGGGAGCCAGTCCCGCCGCCGCGATCGTCAGGCCCAGGGCCACCGCGAAACCGGCGAGACGGGACCGGGCGGCGCGGCGCCAGGCGATCGCCCCGTTTGCCAGGCCGCCCAGCGCGCTGCCCACCGAGAGGGCGCCCAGCACCCAGGGGACGAGGGCGGTGTCGCCGGAGTCCCCGCCCACCCGGGCCAGCACCAGCAGCTCCACCCCGCTGATCGCGAGCCCCGTGCCCGCCGCCACCACGACCGGCGCCGCCAGCCCCCGCACGCCACCCCGACGCCCACCGCCCTCGGTCCGGGGCCGGGGCCCCGTCATCGCCGGGGAGGTGACGAAGGCGGCGGTCCCCCCGACCAGGAGCAGCGCCCCGAGCAGCAGCCCGGACGCCGGGAGGGTCCAGGCGACCAGAACGCCCACCAGGGCGGGACCGGACACGAACAGCAGCTCCTCGGCGACCCCGTCGAGGCTGTACGCACGCCGCAGCAGATCCGGGTCGGGGAGCAGGTCGGACCACACCGCCCGCATCGTCGGCCCCAGCGGCGGGGCACAGGCGCCCGCGAGGACGGCCGCGCCCCCGATCAGCGGCACCGGCGCACCGGGCCGCCAGGTGAGCGCGGCGAGCACGCAGAGCAGTCCCCCGTGGGCGGCGG
>NZ_WWKH01001054.1:0-2533 GCF_009865595.1 Streptomyces sp. SID1328
GGGGCGGGGGGACCTCGGGCCGGGGGTGGAGAGGAGGAAGCCCCAGTCGCGGGGGGTGCGGGAGGTGCCCGCCGAGCGGTCGGGGCCGGTGTCGTGGCGCAGGACCCGGTAAGGGGTGGTGGAGAAGCCCGCCGCGCGCAGGGTCGCCTCGACCGTCCAGAAGACGCGGGGCCGCGCCGACACCGGACCCGCGTGCACCGCGAGGCGGCCGTCCGGGGTGAGGACACGGCGCGTGAGCCCGTAGAACTCCTGGGAGTACAGCCTGGTGCTCGCGGTGATGCCGGGATCGGGGAGGTCCGCGAGGACCACGTCGTACCGCCCGGCCGGCGCCCGCCGCAGCCAGCTCAGCGCGTCCGCCGTGGTGACGTGCACCCGCGGGTTGTCGTACGCGTGCGCGTTGAGGGACGACAGGCCGGGGTCGTGGCGCGCCAACCGCACCAGACCCGCGTCCAGTTCGACCACGTCCACCCGCGAGACCCCCTTGTGCCGCAGCACCTCCCGCGCGGCCAGTCCATCCCCGCCGCCCAGGATCAGCACCCGCCGGTGCGGCCCCGACAGCGCGGGACGGACCAGCGCCTCGTGGTACCGCCGCTCGTCCCGCCCCCCGGCCCGCAGCCGCCCGTCGAGGAAGAGGTCGAGCGGCTTGCCGTGCGTGCCCCCGGCGAGGACCACCTCCTGTACGTCCGTCTGCGCGGCCACCCGCACGTCCGGCCCGTACACCGCACGCCGGGCGGCCGCCTCGAAGTCGCCGGCGAGTACGGCCGCGGAGGCGAGCACGCCGAGCACCGCGAGCCCGGCCACGAGCAGCGTCCAGCGGGCGCGCCGGGTGAGATCGCGGCGGAACAGCCCGAGCACCAGCGCGCTCCCCGCGACCACGTTCACCGACCCGGTGAGCAGCGCGCCGGTCAACTGGCCCAGGAACGGCAGGAGCAGGAAGGGGAACGCCAACCCCCCGACCAGCGCGCCCACATAGTCGGCAGCGAAGAGATCGGCCACCGCCCCGCCCGCGTCCTGCCGCCGGATGCGCTGGATCAGCTCCATCAGCAAGGGCACCTCGGCCCCCACCAGCAACCCGATGGCCAGCGAGAACCCGACCAGCAGACAGCACGGCCCGTCCGCCCAGATCCCGCCCCACCCCCCGGTCCACGCGAAGACCGCGTACAGCGCCATCGCACTGCACCCGCCCACCAGCGCGAGCGCGGTCTCGATCGCGCCGAACCCCACCGCCGCGTGCCAGCGCAGCCGTTTCGCGCCGAGCGAGCCGATGCCCATGGCGAACACCATCACCGACAGCACCACGGACGCCTGGGTGATCGAGTCACCGATCAAGTAGGAGGCGAAGGCGACGAGTTCGAGTTCGTACACCAGCCCGCAGGCCGCACAGACGAAGACGCACGCGAGCACCAGGAAGCGCCCGGTACCGGGCTGGACGGGCAGCCGCGGGGGCTCGGTCCAGGGCGGGGCACCCGGGGACACGGGGGCGTACGGATCGATCACGCTGCGACGTTACGTCACCGCAGTGGGACGCTTCGTCACCCACACGTGTGGAAACTCCCCGTCAACCTGGCCCTGTTGGTTTAACAGGCACCTTGCCCGGCCGGGACTCTCACCCCGACGCGGGTACGGGTCACCACCAACTGCCCGTCCTGCGGGTACGCGTGCCAGGTACGCCACCGCACCTGGCCCTCGTGCCGCTGGGCGAGCATCGCGGTGAAGGCGTGCGGGCTGCCGGGGAAGACCCCGGCGAGTCCGTGCGGATGGTCGGAGACCAGCGCCAGCAACTCCTGGGCGCGGACCGCGAAGGAGCCCGGCGTGAGCATCTCCACGCGCGCCGCGAACTCGTACTCCCAGTCGCCGACGCGTTTGGCGACGCCGAGGGGGAGCGGGGTGGAGGAGCCGGGCATGCACGCGACCGTCTCCGAACAACTGCCCCGGTCCGTCTCCAGAAGGACCTGGTGCGAGGCGCCGAGCAGCCTCAACTGAATTTCGGCGCCGCTCAGTTCGAGGTCGAGGGTGGCCAGGGCCGGGAGCGGTTCGCGGCCGAGGGCCCAGGCGAGGTCTGCGGCTCGGGTGTCGGTGTAGGACGTGTTCAGGGTCGTGAGCATGGGTCGGCTCCGCTAACACACAAGGAGAGGGCGGCACACCTCGGTGACACCGGGCGATTCGGCCAGGTCGGCCCGGCTGGAGAAGCGGTGTCCCTAGGACGTCCGAGGGCTTGAGGTGGTGTTTTAGAGGGAATCACGAACACTGGCCGTGCCACAGCGTTTTTACCCAAGTTCGGAGGGTTTCCATCCCTCAGAGGGCTCCACAGCTCAACTGTTCAACTACGGCGTACGCCCAGCGCGGAGCGAGGTGCTCCGCCGGTTCGCCCGCCCTGGGCGCCGCCCCTTGGGCGTTTCCGCCACGCTGGGGCGGTCGCAGGCGGCCGGATATCGCCGCTGCGGCCGCCCGAGCGCTTCGGTGGGCGTGCGTCGGTATGCGTGCCGCGGTGTGCGTGCCGCGGTGTGCGTGCCCCGAGGGCTCAGTTGCCGCC
>NZ_WWKH01001055.1:0-2435 GCF_009865595.1 Streptomyces sp. SID1328
GCGGACGTAGCTCAGTTGGTAGAGCGCAACCTTGCCAAGGTTGAGGTCGCGAGTTCGAGCCTCGTCGTCCGCTCCATGAAGAAGCCCCCCGGTTCTCACCGGGGGGCTTCTCTCGTCCTAGGACCAGCGGGTGCCGGTCAGGCGCTCGTACGCCTCGATGTACTTGGCGCGGGTCGCCTCCACCACCTGCTGGGGCAGCGCGGGCGGGGGCTGCTCGCTCTCGCGGTCCCAGCCCGACTCGGGGCCGGTCAGCCAGTCCCGCACGAACTGCTTGTCGTACGACGGCTGGGCGTGCCCCGGCTCCCAGGTCTCGGCCGGCCAGAAGCGCGACGAGTCGGGGGTGAGCACCTCGTCGGCGAGGACCAGGGTGCCGTCGTCGAAGCCGAACTCGAACTTGGTGTCCGCCAGCACGATCCCCCGCTCACGGGCGATGTCGCGGGCGCGGCCGTACACCGCCAGGGTGAGCTGGCGGAGCTGGGCGGCGGTCTCCGCACCGACCTGGCGGGCCACCTCCTCGTACGACACGTTCTCGTCGTGCTCGCCGACCTCGGCCTTGGTGGCCGGGGTGAAGATCGGGCCGGGCAGCTCCGAGCCGTCCACCAGCCCCTCGGGCAGCGCGAGCCCGCAGACCGTACGCGACTCCCGGTACTCCGCGAGGCCCGAGCCGGTGAGGTAGCCGCGCGCCACGCACTCCACCGGGACCATGTCCAGCGACTTGCAGACCAGGGTGCGGCCCGCCCAGTCGGCCGGGGCGCCCTCGGGCAGCTCGGTGCTGATGACGTGGTTGGGCGCCAGGTCACGGAGCTGGTCGAACCACCACAGGGACAACTGGGTCAGCACCCGGCCCTTGTCGGGGATCTCGGTGGGCAGCACCCAGTCGTACGCGGAGATGCGGTCGCTGGCGACCATCACGAGGTCGCCCGCCTCGTCGCGGTACAGATCGCGCACCTTGCCGGTGTGCAGGTGCACCAGACCCGGAACCTGGATCGGCTCGGGCTTTTCTACGAATCCGGACACGGTTCCTCCCCGTGGTTCTGTCCAACTGCCTCGATTCTCCCGTATGCCGGGGACGGGGCAGGTGGCAGGGTCAGTCCCGCTTGCAGATACGGTCCAGCAGGTTGGCGGTGGCGCGCTGGACGCGGGCGTCCACATGGCCGGGCCGGTCCAGCGCGGGGGACCAGGCGAAGGTGCCGGAGGCGAAGACCCAGGCGCCGGAGGGGGCGCGGTACAGGGAGGTCTCCTGGTGGCGCCGGACGCCCTCGCCGTCGGTGTAGGGGGAGTGCGCGAGCAGCACGCGCTCCTCGTGCTCGGGCAGGGCGGTGCGCGGGAAGTACCGGTCGGCCTCGCCCGCGACCAGGCCCGCGATCTCGTCGCCCTCGCGGGCGCCGGTGGCGTCCCACAGCCAGTGTCCGGCGTTGCGGACGATCAGCGGATGCGGCTCGGGTACCCGGCCCGCGTACTGGATGCCGATCACCTGCTGTTCGGGGCGGTCGATCTCCCGCCACAGCACCGGCTTTCCGGGGCCCTTTCGCTTGCGGCAGGTCAGCAGCCGGTCCGGCACCCCGGACGCGGAGGGCGACAACTCCACCTGCCAGTACATGGTGTTGGCCGACAGGAAGACCAGCGAGGTCCCCCGGTCGCGGGCCTCCTCCACCGCCCGCCGCATCGGTGCCGACCAGTACTCGTCGTGGCCGGGGAAGACCAGGCCCCGGTACCGGGTGGGGTCGATCCGGCCGGCGTGCAGATCGCGGGCGTCGGCGTAGGCGAGGTCGTAGCCGTAGCGCTCGGCCCAGCGGATGAAGTCGTAGGCGTGGCCCACGTGCAGGGGCAGGCCCGCACCGGCGTAGGGGCGGTCGAAGGAGACCGTGGTGGCGGCGTCGGCCTCGCCGAGCAGGGAGCCCTTCTCGTCCCAGGCGTGGTAGAGGCTGGCCCCGGTGCGGCCGTCCTCCGGGTAGAGGTTGTACGCCTGCCAGGTGATGTCCGGGAGCAGCAGGAGCAGGTCGGCGGGCTCGTCGTCGCGGACCGTGAAGGGCACGTGGGAGCGGTAGCCGTCGGCGGTGGTGAGGACCGCCACGTACGCCCCGACCCGCCACTCGGCGGGCACCTGGAGGCGCCAGGACAGCCACCAGTGGTGGCAGGAGACCGTACGGTCGGCGGCGAGCGGCGCGGACTGGACGATGCCGGACAGCCGGGGGCTGGTGGTGATCTTGGCGGCCCCGTGCCCGGCGTAGTGGCCGATCCGGTAGATGTCGACGCTGAACTCCTGCGGCGGGTCGACCGTGATGTGGAAGTCGATCGCCTCGCCGGGGGCGACCGCGCCGGTGGACGCGAAACCCTTGATCTGGCGGCCCACGTCGTCGGCCGAGCGCGGGCCGGGACCGGCCGAACGCGGCGCCGGGACGCGCGCGCCGGGCCGGCCGGACCGGGTGGTGGCC
>NZ_WWKH01001056.1:0-18643 GCF_009865595.1 Streptomyces sp. SID1328
CCCGAGTCGCCGTCCTACGCCCTCGACATGGTGTCCGTCGTCGAGTCCACCCTGGACGACCCGCGTCAGATCCTCGCCGCCCAGCAGAACAAGGCGCGCGGTGAGGCCGTGGCACTGATGAAGGCGGACGGTGTCGAGTACGAGGAGCGCATGGAGCGGCTCCAGGACATCAGCTACCCCAAGCCGATGGAAGAGCTGCTCTTCCACGCCTACGACACCTACCGCAAGAGCCACCCCTGGGTCGGCGACCACCCGCTCTCGCCCAAGTCGGTCGTCCGCGACATGTACGAGCGCGCCCTGTCCTTCACGGAGCTGATCTCCCTCTACGAGCTGGCCCGCACCGAGGGCATCGTGCTGCGCTACCTCGCCAGCGCCTACAAGACCCTCGACCACACCATCCCGGACGACCTGAAGTCCGAGGACCTCCAGGACCTCATCGAGTGGCTCGGTGAGATGGTCCGCCAGGTCGACTCCAGCCTCCTGGACGAGTGGGAGCAGCTCGCCAACCCGGAGGTGATGACCGCCGAGGAGGCTCAGGAGAAGGCCGACGAGGTGAAGCCGGTCACCACCAACGCCCGCGCCTTCCGCGTACTGGTCCGCAACGCACTCTTCCGCCGCGTGGAGCTGGCCGCCCTCGACCAGGTCGACGAACTCGGCGAGCTGGACGCCGACTCCGGCTGGGACGCGGACGCGTGGGGCGAGGCCATGGACAAGTACTGGGACGAGTACGAGGACCTCGGCACCGGCCCCGACGCCCGCGGCCCCAAGCTGCTGGTGATCAAGGAGGAGCCGCAGGACAAGCTGTGGCGCGTCCGTCAGATCTTCGACGACCCGAATGGTGACCACGACTGGGGCATCAGCGCGGAAGTCGATCTCGCCGCGTCCGACGCGGAGGGCCGTGCGGTCGTCCGTGTCACCGATGTCGGTCAGTTGTGAGCACAGGAGAAACCCACCGATGACGAATCCGGCCGAGAGCCTGGTCGATCTGCTCGACCTGGAGCAGATCGAGGTCAACATCTTCCGCGGCCGCAGCCCGCAGGAGTCCCTCCAGAGGGTCTTCGGCGGCCAGGTGGCGGGCCAGGCACTGGTCGCCGCGGGGCGCACCACGGAAGGCGACCGCCCCGTGCACTCGCTGCACGCGTACTTCCTGCGTCCCGGCCGGCCGGGCGTGCCGATCGTGTACCAGGTGGAGCGGGTCCGTGACGGACGCTCGTTCACCACGCGCCGGGTCACGGCCGTGCAGCAGGGCCGCACGATCTTCAATCTGACCGCCTCCTTTCACAAGCCTGAGGAAGGACCGTTCGAGCACCAGCTCCCGCCCGCCCGTGTGGTGCCGGACCCGGAGTCCCTGCCGCCCGTGGTCGAGGAGATCCGGAAGCATCTGGGCGCGCTCCCGGAGCAGTTGGAGCTGATGGCGCGCCGACAGCCCTTCGACATCCGTTATGTCGACCGGCTGCGCTGGAACACCGACGACATCGACGGTGCCGAGCCGCGCAGCGCGGTGTGGATGCGCGCGGTCGGTCCGCTCGGCGACGACCCGCTGATCCACACCTGCGCGCTGACCTACGCGAGCGACATGACCCTGCTCGACGCGGTCCGCATCCCGGTCGAGCCGCTGTGGGGTCAGCGGAACTTCGACATGGCGTCGCTGGACCACGCCATGTGGTTCCACCGTCCGTTCCGCGCCGACGAGTGGTTCCTGTACGACCAGGAGTCCCCGATCGCCATCGGCGGCCGTGGCCTGGCCCGCGGGCGCATCTACGACGTGCACGGGCAACTGCTCGTGTCGGTCGTCCAGGAGGGCCTGTTCAGGTCCCTCTAGGGTGATCGCCGGCCGGGGCGCTCCGGGGGCTTCCGCGACGCAGCCAGGTCAGCAGCCCTCGGGACCGTCGCGCCCTGGTGACACAGGGCCCGTGGTCGCTTCCGGGCAGCGGCGCGGAGACCGGGATGCCGGAGCATGTTCGCGCCGTGGCGATGTCGACCGGCGCTGCCGGGACGGAAGGTCGCGGTACCGGCAGTGCGGGCACTCGTCGTACTCGCGGTCGTCGCGCGGCATGATCCCGCCGGCTCGGCACTGGTGATGCTGTGGGCCACCGTGCACGTGTCGCTTCCAACTGTCGCGCCAAATCCGCACTCAGCCACGCGATCTCGTCCGCGTCCCGCGCGGTCATGATCTGCTCGCCGAGCAGCGCGGAAGGTGATCCGGGGGCGCCGTGCGCGGGCAGGTTCGGCCTCAGGCGGTCCAACCTTGCCCGCTCATAAGGCACTTCGACGATCTCCGCGATCTCCTCGCTCGGCAGGAAGGCGGCAATGGCTCCGGCTCGCGCCCATGGGTCGTCGGCCTGCCACAGCAGGAACCCGAGGTGACGTCCCCGCCAGTTCCTGGGGCGCAGGTCGAGCCCGGCCGTCAACTGGCTCCTGAGTGTCTCGGGCGTCCTGCCCGTCATCAGATCGGCGTGCTCACCGTTCGCCACGAACTCCCGCAACTCCTCGGCCAGATACAGCCACACCACGGCTCTGTACCGGTTGAGGTAGAAGCGCACCGGCACCAGCAGTCCCAGTCGGGCGAGCCTGGCGAACCTGCCTTCGGAGACGCCCATGAGTGCGGCGCCCTCCTTGGTGCCCACGACCCTCACCCGCTCGCGAAGCGTCTGGGGAAAGCCGGGCTGCGCCTGGAGGCGGGCGATCTCGGTCCGAGCGACTCGTCGGCCGCCGCTTGCCCCGTCGGACACGACGCGAATGCGGCCCAGCTCGACGGCCAGGTCGAACTCGTAGCGCTTGAGGGCCAGTTCCCGAGCCGCGCGGCTCGGGGGGCAGAGCGCGGGGCGCTCCGGGGTCAGGGTGGTCACAGATGCGATGGTGGTTCCCGGCATGGCTCTGCTCCCCCGTGGAGTGGTCGGCTCACGCCCTGCGCGTTCGCCGTGCACACACCGTAGCCATTTCCGCGCACCCCGTGTCGGCCCTGTGGATAACCCTCCGTACTGCCGTGAACCCGCAGGTCAGAGTTCGGAGACCGGAGAGTGTTCGGGCTGCCGGGCGTTCACGCCGAGGTGTTCGCCGACGCGGTTCACAAGCAGCGTCATCTCGTAGGCGATCTGACCGATGTCCGCCTCCGCACCGCTGAGCAGGCACAGGCAACTGCTGGGTCCGGCCGCGGTGACGAAGAGTACGGCGTCGTCGTACTCGATCATGGTCTGCCGGACGCGGCCCGCGCCGAAGTGGCGCCCCGACCCCTTTGCCAGGCTGTGCAGTCCGGAGGAGACGGCCGCCAGATGCTCCGCGTCCTCGCGCCTCAGTCCGGTACTCGCCCCGGTGACCAGTCCGTCGTTCGAGAGCACCAGCGCGTGCCGCACGTGGTCCACGCGCTGGGTGAGATCGTCCAGGAGCCAACCCAGTCCCTGGTTCTGCGCCATGTTCGTTCTCCCCGTGTGGCCTCTCCCCCTGGCTGGAGGAGCTGTCCGCAAGCCTTCCCCACCTCCGGCGTCCGGGCAAGCAGGATGGGCTCATGGCACACAAGATGACCGACGAGGAATGGCGGGCGTTCGTCTCCTACGGCACCCGAACCGGCAAGCTGGCGACCGTAAGGGCCGATGGAAGCCCTCATATCGCCCCCATCTGGTTCCTGCTCGATGGTGACGAGCTGGTCTTCAACACCGGTGAGGAGACAGTGAAAGGGGGCAATCTCGCCCGTGACCCGCGGGTAGCGCTCTGCGTGGACGACGACCGGCCGCCGTTCTCGTTCGTGGTACTGAACGGACAGGCCCGGTTGTCCGAGGACCTGGACGAGATCCGCCGGTGGGCCACCCGGATCGCCGCGCGGTACATGGGCGAGAACCGCGCCGAGGAGTTCGGCGCCCGCAACGGCGTTCCGGGTGAGCTGCTGGTGCGAGTGCACATCGACCATGTGGTGGCCGTACAGGATCTCGCGGACTGAGGCGGTCTCAGCTCACCGAGTCGAGAAGCCGGGCGGTGTGCATGCGCCCGGCGTACTCGACGAGGCGGATCAGGACCTCCTTGCCGGAGTCGCGGTCACGGGCGTCGCAGAGCACCACGGGCGTTCCCTGGTCCAGGTCGAGGGCGCGTGAGACGTCCTGGGCGCCGTAGGGGCGCGCGCCGGGGAAGCAGTTGACGGCGACGACGAACGGGATGCGCCGGTGCTCGAAGTAGTCGACCGCCGGAAAGCAGTCCTCCAGGCGGCGGGTGTCGGCGAGGACCACGGCTCCGAGAGCTCCTTGCGAGAGTTCGTCCCAGATGAACCAGAACCGGTCCTGTCCCGGCGTCCCGAACAGGTAGAGAGCGAGGCCGGAGCGGATGGTGATGCGGCCGAAGTCCATCGCCACGGTGGTGGTGACCTTGCGGTCCACGCCGTCGGTGTCGTCGACCAGCTGACCCGCCTCGCTGAGCAGTTCCTCGGTGCGCAGCGGCCGGATCTCGCTGACGGAGCCGACCAGTGTGGTCTTGCCGACGCCGAATCCCCCCGCCACCAGTATCTTCAGCGCCAGGGCGGAGATGTCGTCGGCGGCTTCGACGTGCTCAGAGGCCATGATCACTTCTCTCGGGAGGGCCGGCTGCGGTCGACGTGCTCGGGCGGGAGGTCAGCATCATGACAACTTCGCCACCGCCTCGGGGGTTCGGACTGAAAAGCACCAGATGTGACCGACTTCCGGCCGACTGACCACCGGAAGCGTGCGGAACGGCGGCCCAAGAGGCGCCGGGTCGGTCGTGAACGTTCATCTACAGGGCCCGCAACCCTTCGATGACCTCGCGCAGAATCCGCTCGTCCGGCAGATGCGCGGGCGGTACCGGGCGGCTGACGGTGACGCAGCCCAGTTCCAGCAGGTCGCCCAGGAGCACGCGGACCACGCCCACGGGCAGGTCGGCGTCGGCCGCGAGTTCCGCGACCGACTGCGTCTCGGTGCGGCACAGCTCGATCAGGGTCCGGTGTTCCGGGCCCAGCGCGCTGTCGCCGTCCATGCCCGGCGCGGCGGGGTCGAGGGTGACCAGCGCGATGAGGTCGAGGGGCACCCCGGCCGGGCCGGGCTGGGTACGTCCGCCGGTCATGGCGTAGGGGCGGACCAAGGGTCCGGCCTCGCCGTCGTACCACTGGCTGCCCTCGTCGTGGAGGTCTCCCGGCGGGTTCTCGGTCATCCGTTCCGGCCTTCCCGGTCAGCCCGCCGCGGGCGGCTGTGAGACGACGCGCGGTGCCGCGTAGAGGTGTTCACCCACGCGTCTGACCAGGCGTGCCATCTCGTAGGCGACCAGGCCGATGTCGGCGGTTGCGGCCGTGAGGACGGCGAGGCAGGAGCCGTCGCCGGCGGAGACCACGAAGAGGAAGGCGTCATCCAGCTCCACCATGGTCTGGCGCACGCCGCCCGCGCCGAAATGGCGTCCTGTGCCCTTGGCCAGGCTGTTGAAGCCGGAAGCCACTGCGGCGAGGTGTTCGGCGTCGTCACGGCCGAGGCCGGTGGAAGCGCCGACGGCGAGACCGTCGTTGGAGAGCACGACGGCGTGGCGTACTTCGCCCACTCGCCTGACCAGGTCGTCCAGGAGCCAGTCGAGTTCACCGGATCGCTGGTTGGCGGTCGTGTTCGGCTCCTGGATCATGCGGGTTCTCCTTCGGTGCTGTCGCTGCCCGTTGCGGGCTCCGGTGCGACGCGGCCGGGACGGCGGCCGCCGCCGCGGACCCAGCCGTCGCGGTAGGCCGCCATGCGGTCCCGCACGGTTTCCGGGGTGCGTCCCTCGTCGTTGGGTGGTTCGGGTTCCGCTGCCGGTTCGGCGGGGCGCTCCTTGCGGAGCTGGGGCGCGAGGCTGGCCTGGCGCACGCGGCGCGGGAGGTCGTCCGAGGATTCGGAGTCGGTTGGCGGGCGGTGGGGCCTCAAGGTGCTGACTCCGGGAGGCGGTGTGTCAGGGACGGGTTCGGCAGGCGGTGGCACGGTGGCGACCAGGGCGGGTCGCTCGGTCTGGGTGGTCACCGCGGCGGGGGCGGGTACCTCGGGCATGCGCGCGTATGCACGTTCCGGCTCCTGAGGGGCCGGGGGTGCTTCGGCGGGCTGCTCCGGGTTCCCTTGGTGGACCAGGGCGGTGGGCAGCAGAACGACCGCGGTGGTGCCGCCGTAGGGGGAGGTACGCAGGTGCACCTTGATGCCCTGGCGGGCGGCGAGTCTGCTGACCACGAAGAGGCCGAGGCGGTCGCTGTCGAAGAGGTCCAGGGTCTCGGACTGCTCGATGCGGCGGTTGGCCTCCACGAGCGTCTCGGCGCTCATGCCGAGGCCCCGGTCCTCGACCTCGAGGACGTAGCCGTTGCCGACCGGTTCGCCGGACACGCGCACGCGCGTGTGCGGCGGCGAGAACTGGGCTGCGTTCTCGACCAGTTCCGCGAGCAGATGTGTCAGGTCGGCCACGGCCGCCCCGATGACGGCCGCTTCGGGGAGCTGACGGACCTCGACGCGCGCGTAGTCCTCGATCTCCGATACCGCCGCGCGAACGACGTTGGTCAGGGACACCGGCATGCGCCAGGCGCGGCCGGGTGCCGCTCCGGAAAGGATGATCAGACTCTCGGCGTGGCGCCGCATGCGCGTGGTGAGGTGGTCGAGCCGGAACAGGTCGCTCAGCTCGTTCGGATCGTCGGAGCGGCGTTCCATGCTGTCCAGCAGACTGAGCTGGCGGTGGACCAGCACCTGGCTGCGGCGGGCGAGGTTGACGAAGACCCCGGAGATGCCGTTGGCGAGTTCGGCGCGCTCCACGGCGGCGTGCAGGGCGGCCCGGTGCACCGTCCTCAGGGCCTCCGCCACCTGCCGGGTCTCGTCCTCGGCGGGCGGCCCGGCGGGCGCCTCCGCCCGGATGTCGATCTCTGCACCGGCCCGGAGTTTCCGCATGGCCGCCGGGAGTTTGCGGCGGGCGATCTCAAGAGCGTCGTTGCGCAGACTCACCAGCTCGACCACGAGCGCGCGTCCGATCCGGACCGAGATCACGAGCGAGGCGACGACCGCGGCCAGGCCGAAGAGCACGGCAGCGCCGGCCGGGCTCAGCACGCCATGCGTGAACGGGTCGGCACGGCCCGCGACCGCCCGGCTCGTGTCCGCCGCAATGGTGCTCATGTCGGCCTGCACGCGTGCGTGGGCGGTGGCCCAGCCCGAACCGGGCGCCGTGTCGACCGCCTTGGCTCCGGAGCCGGCGGCCAGGAGGCGGTCCTCGGTAGCAGTGAGTGCGAGGTAGGCACGGCCGTGGGCGACGCGGTTCCAGGCGTCGCGCTGGGCGGCGGGCAGGTCGGCGACGGCGACCTGGATGAGGGCACGCCGGTTGGCGACGGCACCGTCAAGCAGCAGGGCTCGTCGGCCACGGAGGGTGTCGTCCGTGCGCGTGCTGCCGAGGACGGCATTCTCCTGGGCCAGCGCTTCGGCGGCGCGAGAGAACTCGAGCAGCACGCGCGCGTCGGAGCCGACGTCGGCCCCCTGGATGCCGGAGAGCGCTCCGTCCACGGCGAACGCGGTGCCGATGGTCTTGGAGTACCGGTCGTACGCTGTGGCCCAGTCCGCCTCGCGGCCGAGCACGGCGGTCCGCAGCGAGCGGAGTTGCCCGACGCCGCCGACAAAGGTCTGCAGACGGTTGCCGACTCCCGCGGGGAGCTGCTGACCGGCGGCGACGGTGCTGTCGTCGCCGAGTCGCAGCTTCGCCACCGCCCGGTCGGTGGTGGCCGCGAGGCCGCGCAAATCGTTTCGGCGTGCCGCGTTCGGTTCGGCGGCGTACCGTACGGCGGCGGCCCGTTCGGCCTGCAGCGCGGCGACGGCGACCGCGACGGGTGTACGCAGCTCGGCGTCGACCCGCTGGGACTGGCGCAGCTTGGACACGTCCTGAGCGGTGGTCACGGTGGCGTACGCCCACAGCGCGAGGAGCGAGACCACCGGCACCATCAGGAGGCAGACCACCTTGGCGCGCACGGTCCGGGGGCGCATGTGCCAGCGGCCCGCGCTCGGCGCCGCGTGGTCCGGCGCCATGTCGAGGTACGCCTCGGGGCCCTCGTCGGCCGGGGGCCCGGCGTGTGCGCGCCGGCCGCGCAGCGGGGTCGGGGACTGCGCCGGTGGTCCGGCCTTCGGGGTGCTACGGGGTGGGCGCATGGCCTCCTCGCTCGGGCAGTGGGTCGGGGCTCTCGGGCCGGGCTTGCGCTAGTGGGCGGCGCCCTCGACGGGCCGTTGAGCGGTGGCGGACGCCTGGCGCTCGTCCGCCGAGGGCGAGAGGGCGACGAAGGCCGAGGTGATGAAGAGGTAGGAGCCGAGGCCCACGGCGAGCGGGAAGATGAACTGCATGGCCGTGGCGCCCGGCAGGGTCGCGCCGGAGGGGTCGACGTGGACGCTCACCGCGAACATGCCGCTGTAGTGCATGCTGCTGACGGCCGCCCCCATGACCAGGGAGGCGAGGGTGACCGCGAGCGGGGACTTGATGTTCAGGCCTGCCCAGAGCGCGGCCGTCGCGGCGACCACCGCGATCACGACCGACAGCCCGACGAGCACGGGGTCGTAGGTCACGTCCCCGTGCAGCCGGACGGCGGCCATGCCCAGGTAGTGCATGCTGGCGACGCCGAGGCCTGTGGTGAGGCCGCCGACCAGGAGGGCGCGGTTGCGGTCCTTGCTGTAGCCGACGGCAAAGACGCCCGCGCACACGACGACCATGGCGACGACGAGGCTCAGGATCGTCAGCGGCACGTCGTAGCGGATGTCGGTGCCGCTGACGCGAAAGCCGAGCATCGCCACGAAGTGCATGGTCCAGATGCCGGTCCCGATCGCCGAGGCGGCCGTGATCAGCCAGTTGCGGCGGGCCCGGCCGGTCGTCGCCAGCGCGCGCACGGTACAGCGCAGGCCTAGTGCGGCGCCGATGCAGGCCATCGCATACGAGAGCGCGGGGGTCAGCCAGCCGAAGGCCGCGTGGTCAAGGTGTCCCATGGCCCACGGACGCTAGCCGGAGCAGGGGCGTACACAGGGGGCGCATTTCGAAAGCTGCCACAACATGACACACCGGGTGTCCGAACATGACGTGGAGTTGCGGTGAAAGGACCGCATCGCGGCCTATCCCTGTGCGTGCGGCCTCAATGGGGACGGTGAGAGATCATCGGAGTATGAGTGACGACCACACACACGTCCAGGAGTTCTTCACCGCGCGGGCGGCTGGCTGGGACAGCAGGTTTCCCGACGACGGGCCCGCCTACGCGGCCGCGGTGTCCGAGATGGGGCTGGACGAGGGCGACCGGGTTCTCGACGCGGGGTGCGGCACGGGCCGCGCACTCCCCTCGCTGCGCGCCGCCGTCGGGTCGTCCGGGACGGTGATCGGGGCCGATCTCACCTGGGCCATGCTTGAAGTCGCCTCGCAGGCCGGGCGGGGCCGGGAGGGTGCTCTGCTGCTCGCCGACGTCACCGCTCTTCCCGTGCGGACGGAGTCCCTTGACGCCGTCTTCGCGGCGGGTTTGATCGCCCACCTCCCTGAGCCGGGTGAGAACCTGCGCGAACTGGCCCGCGTGGTGCGGCCCGGTGGCACGCTGGCACTGTTCCACCCCATCGGCCGGGCCGCGTTGGCCGCTCGCCAGGGCAGGCAGCTGACGCCGGACGACTTGCGGGCCGAGGCCAGCCTCGGTCCTCTCCTCGGGCGTTCCGGGTGGCGCATGACGTCCTACGCCGACGAGCCCGGCCGCTTCCTCGCGCTGGCAGTGCGCGAGCCCTGAAACCGGACTGACTGCGGCTGCTCGTCTCAGTCCAAGTCCACCACGTCGGTCAACTTCACCTGCCTCACCGGGCAGCCACCCATCCCCGGCACCGGGTGTGTGCCCAGATCGGCGGTGCGATAGCCGTTCGGGTAGCTCTTGATCTCCCAGTTCTGGCGGGCGAAGTGAGGGGCGCGGCGTGGCGGGAGCAGCCTGACCAGCCGTCCACGGGTCTTTACGGCACGGCGCACCAGGAAGGTGGCGGTCGCGCTCGGCGCCTCGTAGCGGAAGGCGCGCAGCAAAGGCTCGTCGAGGAGGGCGAGAGTCGCCGTCCGCAACAGCGGCGCGAGCGGACGTGGATACCAGGACGTCATGAGGTCGAGCGTCGCGTCGGACACCTGCCGGGACCGTTGGTCCCAGGCGAAGTGCTCCCTCTCGTAGGAGTCGAGGAGAGCCTCGAACTCCTCGAATGTCTCCGGGATGCCGGGAATGCCCATGTGGCGCCCGAGGGTGCGGTAGTACTCGGTGGTGGCGACGATCTCGTGCCGGGACAGCCGTCGCCAGCCGTAGGTGTCGATCCAGCGTCTGGGCATGACGACGAAGGTCGAGAGCACATAGCGCATGTCGTCGGCGCTGATGTCGTAGCTGCGGTGCATCTGGTTGATGCGCCGGATCGCGGTACGGCCCTCCTGGGTCGCGAAGCCGTGCTCCATGACGGCGTCGAGCAGCAGGGCGGTGTCGTCGTACCGCCGCTGTGAGCGCTCGGTCAGCTCCGCCGTGTCGGCGAGCAGCCGGCCGATGCTGGGGACGGCATAGGTGCGGTAGAGGGCCAGTTCCAGCGCTCTTGTGTAGTCCCAGGGAAATTCGAACGCGGCGCTGAGCCGGTAGATCTCCGGGGCGTCGGCGACCGGGTCCATCCGCCGGATCTGGTCGAGCCGCTCGAAGCGTTTCACCGTGAGGTCCCCTTCTGTCGCGGTAGTTCCAACTCTACTTTGAGTGACGAGACATGTGTGATGAGCGAGCCCCGGCCGGGGAAAGGTGGTTCGCATGTTCGGCATGATCCACAAGTACGTCGCCAGGCTGGGTCTTTCCTCGCGCGGGGAGGCACCCACCGAGCCGAAGCCGCGCGCGCACAACCTCTTCGAGGCCGCTGCTGCCTACGTGGCGGCCCGCGCGCGGGACGACCAGGACGGAGTCGATGAGGCGTCGTCGTGGGTGTCGCCGGAGGCACTCTCCTTCGGTGTGGGCGAGTTGGCGAGCCGTGCCGTGGTCGCCCTCGCCCGCGAGCGCTCCACGACCCCTCGGGCGGTGGCCCGGGATCTGCTGGGCCTGCCCCCGGACTGAGGAGACTCTTGACGGCCAAGGGGTGTTTCGCCCCCGTCCGGCAGGAAAACCGCAGCTCCGCCCGGTGCACGGAGTCGTGACAAGCCTCTCCCCCGCGCACTAGGGTGCGCGCCGACGGAGGAACCACTGGGGAGGCTGAGATGGCCGGGTCGGACGATGCACCCGTGGCTGCCGCGGACGAGGCGCTCTACGTGTTGACGGCGGTGCTGCTGACACCGGCGCAGTTCCCGAGCGTGCTCGGTGACGACTATCCCGCGGCCTGCGCGGCGCTCGGTCTCACGCCGCTCGACGAGGGGTACGGCCTGGTTCTCGGGCAGGACGGAGACGGGGCCCGGTGGACGGCCGTCATCGACGACGTGTCCCTGGTCGCGGTGGCGATAGCTTCCTGGGACTGCGGCATGGAGTACGAGTTGTCGCCCGACGAGCGCACCCTCGTGGCGGCCCTGCCCGGCTGGCCCCTGGCGCTTGCCGTCGCCGCACCCGATGTACCGGCCCCGCACGACCCGGACACCGAGGCCACGGACCCCCCTCCTCTCACCCCACCCGATACCGGCACCTGGGGACCGGCCCAGCGACGCCTCGGCGCGGACGAGATAGCGCTCCAGTGGGCCGAGTGGCGTGGCCGGCTCGACGACGCCGATGTCCTGCCGAACAAGCAGACTTCCGGAACCGAGGCAACCGCCCCGGAGGCCGAAGCGGCACCGCAGACCGAGCCGGAAGGCACCGCCAGGCCCGGCCATCCCGGCGTCCGCCAGGTACTCGCGGAGGCACGCGCCTACATCGACGCCCCGCCGCCCCTCGGACGCGTCCGCTCGTCGTTCGCCCCCGGAGACGCGCGTACCCTGCGTGCCGACGGTCCCGGATGGTCGATCGTGGCCCGGACGGACGACATCGCGTTCATCCTGCTCGACACGGAACCAGGCGAGGTCATCCCCGTGGGACGGGGCCCGGAACTCCCCGGCCTGCTGGAAGGGCTGGACAAGATCGCCGTACGCCCACTGTGACCCCGTGCGAAGCGCCGCCCAAAGGCGTCAGCGGCCTATCTCCTTGCGTGCCACCCGGCGCAGCCTGCGCCGCTGGGAAGGGTCCAACGTCAGGTACGCGGCGGCGGGCACGCCCACGATGATCAGCAGCGCCGCCCACCAGGGCAGCCAGATCAGAAGGATCAGCCCGACCGCCACGCCACCCACGGCGATCTTCGCGTTTCTCGACATGAACTCCGCCTCCTACGTCACGACCACTGCCGCTCTCTGCATGGGAAACGGTCGCGAGCGCCTCACGGTTCCGGCCACCGCCCCTGAGACATCCCTGAAGCCAACCCTGAGGAACCCCTGAGACCCAGGTCGAAGGCCACCGCAGGGCGCGCGTGACCAGCCACAACGGACTGGCCACGCGCCCTCCCGTCAGCCGCGGGCGCCGAGCAGGTGGTCCATCGCCAACTGGTCGAGCCGCTCGAAGGCCATGCCCCGCGCAGCGGCGGAGTCCACGTCGAAGTCCTCGAAGGCCGAATTGTCGGCCAGCAGGGCGTCGAGGCCGTCCGCAGCCGTGGGCTGCGCCAGCTCGTCCAGCCGCGACGCACGCAGCGCCTCCTGCACCTCCGGATCGGCACGGAAGGCGGCCGCGCGGTCCTTCAGGATGAGGTAGTTCCGCATGCATCCGGCGGCCGAAGCCCAGACGCCGTCGAGGTCCTCGGTGCGCGGCGGCTTGAAGTCGAAGTGCCGGGGGCCCTCGTAGCCGGCGCTCTCCAGGAGGTCGACGAGCCAGAAGGCGGCACGCAGGTCACCGGCTCCGAAGCGCAGGTCCTGGTCGTACTTGATGCCCGACTGGCCGTTGAGGTCGATGTGGAAGAGCTTGTCCGCCCACAGCGCCTGCGCGATGCCGTGCGGGAAGTTGAGCCCGGCCATCTGCTCGTGCCCGACCTCGGGATTGACGCCGTAGAGCTCGGGACGCTCCAGACGCTCGATGAAGGCGAGCGCGTGTCCGACGGTGGGGAGCAGAATGTCGCCGCGCGGCTCGTTGGGCTTGGGCTCGATGGCGAAGCGGATGTCGTAACCCTGCGCGGTGACGTACTCGCCGAGGAGGTCGAACGCCTCCTTCATACGGTCCAGAGCCGCCCGCACGTCCTTGGCGCCACCGGACTCGGCGCCCTCGCGGCCGCCCCAGGCGACGTAGGTCTTGGCGCCCAGTTCGGCGGCGAGGTCGATGTTGCGGATCGTCTTGCGGAGCGCGTAGCGGCGCACGTCGCGGTCGTTGGCGGTGAATGCGCCGTCTTTGAAGACGGGGTGGGTGAAGAGGTTGGTGGTCGCCATCGGCACGGCCATACCGGTCGCGTCCAGAGCCTGGCGGAAGCGCTTGATGTGCGACTCGCGCTCGGTCTCGGAGGCGCCGAAGGGGATCAGGTCGTCGTCGTGGAAGGTCACGCCGTGGGCGCCCAGCTCGGCCAGGCGCTGCACCGACTCGACCGGGTCGAGGGCGCGGCGGGTGGCGTCGCCGAACGGGTCCCTCCCCTGCCAGCCGACGGTCCACAGACCGAAGGTGAACTTGTCCTCGGGGGTGGGCTGGTAGTTCATGCCGCGGCTCCTTGGTGCGTACGACTATTTCGTCATGGCCGTTTACAAATTAGTATGCGAAGGCGCCTCTGGGAAGAGACCAGATGTCTTCGACGCCGGGGCGCCATCGATGAACGGCGTCGCTGCCGGTCGATGACGCCGCGGAAGAGGGAGAGCCCGATGTCAGCAGCCGAGGGTCCGCTCGTCGTCGGTGTGGACACGTCCACACAGTCCACCAAGGCACTCGTCGTCGACGCGTCCACCGGGCGGGTGGTGGCGAGCGGCCAGGCCGCGCACAAGGTGACCTCGGGCGTGGGACGGGAGAGCGATCCGCGTCAGTGGTGGGACGCGCTGTGCGAGGCGCTGCGCCAGTGCGGCGACGCGGCGCACGAGGCGGCGGCAGTGTCGATCGGCGGCCAGCAGCACGGCCTGGTCACCCTGGACGCGCACGGCGAGCCGGTGCGTCCCGCGCTGCTCTGGAACGATGTGCGCTCGGCCCCGCAGGCCCGGCGTCTCGTGGAGGAGTTGGGCGGCCCCGACGCCTGGGCGGAGCGCACGGGCAGCGTGCCGGGCGCCTCGTTCACGGTGACCAAGTGGGCGTGGCTGGCGGAGCACGAGCCGGACGCGGTGCGCGCCACCAGGGCGGTACGTCTCCCCCACGACTACCTCACCGAGCGCCTCACCGGCCTCGGCACGACCGATCGCGGCGATGCCTCCGGCACCGGCTGGTGGGCGTCCGTGACGGAGTCGTACGACGAGGAGACCCTGGCGCACGTGGGACTCGACCCGGCGCTACTGCCTCGGGTGGTGCGGCCCGGCGAGGTGGCCGGCACCGTGCGCGACGGCCATGACCTGCCGTTCTCCAAGGGCACGCTGGTGGCGTCGGGTACCGGGGACAACGCTGCCGCCGCGCTGGGTCTGGGCCTGCGACCTGGCACTCCGGTGCTCAGCCTCGGCACCTCGGGCACCGTGTACGCGGTCTCCAAGCGCCGCCCAACGGACCCGACCGGCACTGTGGCGGGATTCGCCGACGCGCACGGCGACTGGCTGCCACTGGCCTGCACCCTGAACTGCACCCTCGCCGTGGACCGGGTCGCGGCCCTCCTGGGGCTGGACCGGGAGGCCGTGGAGCCCGGCACCTCGGTCACCCTGCTCCCGTACCTCGACGGTGAGCGCACCCCCAACCTGCCCCACGCCTCGGGTCTGCTGCACGGCCTCCGCCATGACACGACCGCCGGCCAGGTGCTCCAGTCCGCCTACGACGGCGCGGTGCACTCGC
Source organism: Streptomyces sp. SID1328 (assembly GCF_009865595.1). NCBI lineage: Bacteria > Bacillati > Actinomycetota > Actinomycetes > Kitasatosporales > Streptomycetaceae > Streptomyces > Streptomyces sp. SID1328. The sequence continues at coordinate 14,861 of NZ_WWKH01001056.1, forward strand.
TGCTCGGCGCACTCGACCTGGTTCTGGACGAGGACGCCGACCGCACCACTCCTTTGCTGCTGATCGGCGGTGGCGCCCGCGGCACGGCCTGGCAGGAGACGGTGCGCCGGCTGTCCGGGCGGCCGGTACGGGTACCCGAAGCGAAGGAACTGGTCGCCCTTGGCGCGGCCGCTCAGGCTGCGGGACTGCTGACCGGTGAGGACCCGGCGGCCGTTGCCCGCCGCTGGAACACCACGGAGGGACGGGTCCTGGACGCTGTGGAGCGGGACGAGGAAGCCCTGGACCGGATCGCCGGGGTACTCTCCGACGCGTCCCCGCTGCTGGAGCGGGGTGCGAACTCCCTCTGACCCCGCCCCCAAGTGGGTTGCGCACCGTGTCCGGCAGCGAGCGACCGAACCACAAGCCGGGCAGGGACCACAGAAACCGAGGATCGACGGAGGCATGACCGCACCGCCGCACGACAGCCGACCGACGGGAAGCGGACGCGCCCTGCCTGACACCCAGCAGGGCATGCGTCGCCGCAACCTGGCTCGGGTCATGCACGCCGTCAGCTCGGACGGCCCGCTGTCGCGCGCCACGGTCGCCTCGCGCATAGGTCTCACACGGGCGGCCGTGTCGTCTCTCGTGGACGAGCTGACCCGCTGGGGCCTGCTGGAGGAGTTGGGCCCCGAACGACCGAGCCGGGTGGGACGGCCCGGCTCCGCGCTCGCGGTGAGCGGGAGTGGTCCTGCGGGGGTCGGGGCGGAGATCGGGGTGGATCATCTCGCAGTGTGTGCGGTCGACCTGCGGGGCGCCGTTCGTGCGCGGGCCGTGCGGCGCGGCGCGAACCGAGGGCGCTCCCCGGAATCCGTGGCCGAGGAGCTGACCTCGCTTCTCCAGCAGGTCACGGCCGAGGTGGAGAAGGACGGTCTGTGGGTCGCGGGGCTCGCGGTCGCCGTTCCCGGTCTGATCGCCCGCGACGGCCGCACTGTCGTGCGGGCCCCCAACCTCGGCTGGCACGACACCGATCTCGGCGGTGTACTGGCCAGCGGGGTGCCCCTGGCCGTGGACAACGAGGCCAACTTCGGCGCGCTGGCGGAGCTGTGGCTCGGTGCCGGCAGGCCGCGAGAGTTCCTGCATGTGTCTGCGGAGATCGGCATCGGTGCGGCGATCGTCGTGAACGGCCAGCTGCTCCGTGGAACCCGTGGCTTCGCCGGAGAGCTGGGCCATGTTCCGGTCCGGCCGGACGGACCTCCCTGCCCATGCGGCGGACGCGGCTGCCTGGAGCAGTACGCCGGCGAGGAGGCCGTACTGCGGGCGGCCGGGATCGAACCCCGCGATGACGTGGTGGGGCTGCTCGCGGAGCGGGCGGAAGCGGGCGACGAGGACGTGCGCTCGGCGCTGCGGGAAGCGGGTACGGCGCTCGGCATCGCCCTGACCGGGGCTGTCAATCTCCTGGACCCGGACACGGTCGTCCTGGGGGGCGCGCTGGCGGCCCTCTCTCCATGGCTTCTCCCCTCTCTGCAACGTGAGCTGCGCAGTCGCACAGCCGGTCCGGCATGTCCCGTGGCGGTGTCCGAGCTGGGTCCGGAGGGTCCGCTGCTCGGTGCGGCGCATTCGGTGGTACGGGCCGTCCTGGATGATCCGGCGATGGTGGCGGAACGGCCCTGACACTTCGGCGGATGCCCGTTGCGGAAGCCCGCCACGCTCACCGACACCCGAACTCCCTCGAACGGGTGGCCGACTTATCCACAATCCGCCCGTTGTCCACGGACTCGGCGCTCACCCTTCTGCCCAATTCCCCCGCGCCGTACCGTGATTCACGCGAGCCGCAACCGCCGGATCTCAACGGCGGAAGCTCAGGCCGTACACGGGCTGAGCACCATCTACCACATGCATCGGGGGATACATGTACGCGAAAGCGACCGGGGCACGACGCCACAACCCACACCACGACGACCATTCCCGGTTCCCGCCGACCGGAGCTGACACTGTGTCGGTCATACGTGCCGGGCTCCGCTGAACTGGACGTGCACCCCCGCCGTACAGACGCATCCGCACACACCACGATCCCGCGCGCCCTCATCCCCAACTGCCTTTGCTTACAGGGCAGATGACACCTCACACTGCTGAAGGGCAGCCGACGATGGAGATGAACCAGCCCCGTACCCACCTCACCCGACGCGGCATCCTCAAGGGCGCGGCGCTCGCCGCCGTCCCCTACGCACTCCTCCCCGGCCCCCAGGCGGCCGCGCAGGCGGCGGTCGACTACCCGCCCGGCGAATGGCAGCCCGCGAGCAGCGGCAATTACACGGTGTCCAGCCGGCCGACGGCCTACAAGATCGACCGGGTGATCATCCATGTCACCCAGGAGACCTACACCAACACTCTGGCCATCTTCCGGAACACCGACAAGAAGGTGTCGGCGCACTATCTCGTGCGCTCGGCGGACGGCCATGTCGCCCAGTGCGTCCGGGAGGCGGACGTCGCCTGGCACGCGGGCGACTGGGGGTACAACACCCGGAGCATCGGCATCGAGCACGAGGGCTGGGTGGACCAGCCGGCCTACTTCACGAACGCGCTCTACGAGCAGTCCGCGAGACTGACGGCCGCGGTGTGCAACACGTACGGCATCCCGAAGGACCGGGAGCACATCATCGGCCACTACCAGGTAGCCGGCACCGATCACACCGACCCGGGGGTGAACTGGGACTGGGTCCGCTACATCAGACTCGTCAATTTCTCCTGACCTCCTGTCGGCCCGGTTGTCCACAGCCGAGCCCCGCGTGACGATGGCCCAGTTGATTCCCTGGTGGGGAGGACGAGTTGACCGATCAGTGGGTGGCTCTGGAGCCGGGAGCCGACCCAGGCGAAAGAGTCCGGGCGCTACGCCGAGCGCATGAGACCTTCACGACCGCCGGCACGGTCGCGCGTCCGGTCCGGCCAGTGGTGGCCGAGTCCTGGCGGCGCAGCGCACGGGCCGGCGTCGGGCCGGACGGCACCGCGAGCGTGGAACTGACCGACGACGACCTGGGCGCATACCGCGCCGAACATCCTCTGGCCAAGGTGATGCCGTTGGTCCGGGAGCTGGTGGGCACGTTCGCCGCCGAGGGCTCGCATCTGCTCGCGGTGTGCGATGCGCACGGCAGGCTGATGTGGGTCGAGGGGCATCCGACGACGTTGCGGCGGGCGGACCGGATGAACTTCGTTCCCGGGGCGCGCTGGTCGGAAGCGGCTGTCGGCACCAACGCGCCGGGAACAGCGGTGGCGGTGGACCGTCCGGTGCAGGTCTTCGCGGCGGAGCACTTCATAAGGCGGGTGCAGCCGTGGACCTGTGCGGCCGCGCCGATCCACGATCCGCACACGGGCCGGGTCCTGGGAGCCGTCGACATCACCGGAGGGGACGGTCTGGCGCACCCGCACAGCCTGGGCTTCGTGCAGGCGGTGGCACGCGCGGCCGAGTCGCAGCTCAGCCTGGTCGCCCCACCGAAGCAGGCGGAAGACACGGTCACGCTGAGCGTGCTGGGCCGGGACGAGGCGGAACTCCGTCCGGGTGGGGGGCGCCGGATCAGGCTGAGCCGTCGGCACAGCGAGGTTCTCGTGCTCCTGGCCCGGCATCCCGAGGGCATGACCGGGGACGAGCTGCTGTGCGCGCTGTACGCGGACGAGTCGGTGACACCGGTGACCTTGCGCGCCGAGCTCGCCAGACTGCGCCCGCTGCTGCCGCCCGGACTGCTGGCGTCCCGGCCCTACCGGCTCTCCGTGCCGGTCGAGTGCGACGCGGCTCTGGTCGAACGGCAGTTG
>NZ_WWKH01000107.1:0-6003 GCF_009865595.1 Streptomyces sp. SID1328
ACGCCGAGATCTTCTGGGTCTCCACGGTCCGCCCCGACGGCAGGCCGCACATCACCCCCGTCATCGCCGCCTGGCACGACGGCGTGCTGTACTTCTCCACCGGGCCGGAGGAACAGAAGGCGAAGAACATCGCGCGGAACGCGCACTGCGCGCTGACCACCGGACGGAACTCCCTCACCGAGGGACTCGACCTGATCGTCGAGGGGACGGCGGAGCAGGTCACCGACCCGGCGACGGTCGAGGAGGTGATCGCCGCGTACGAGGCGAAGTACGGAGCGCACATCACCTCGCCCGAAGGCACCTTCCACGGCATCGGGGACGCGTTCCGCACCGGGCAAGCCGTGGTGTTCGCCGTGGAACCCGACACGGCGTACGGGTTCGGCCGGGAGGACGGCCTGTTCACCCACACACGGTGGACGTTCTGAGCGTCAGGACAGAGAGCGTCAGGACAGACGGTCGAGCCACTCCCGCATGAGTTGCCGCTCCGCCCCGCTGAGGACGGTCTGCTCCGGCAGGGCGGCGCGAAGCGCGCGGGCCGCTCCTGCCGGGCCGGTGTCCCGTACCGCCGGCTCGGGGTCCGTCACGGCGTTGGTCATGGCGTCGCGGAGGGTGGTCAGCAGGGCGGGGTTCCGGGCCTCCTCGGGGAGGGACAGCCAGGTCAGGGCGGCGCCCCGTCCCGTGGCGTGGATGATCTGCACCGCGAGGTCCTCGTCCACGCGCAGCCAGCCGCCGAGGGCGAGCCGGTGCACCCGCTCCTTCAGCATCCGCATCCCGGTCCGGAAGGCCGCCGACGTGGCCCGGCTGGGCTCGCTGTACATCAGGGCGTAGAGCGCGGGGTTGTCCACGGCGAACTCCACCGCCAGGTCCCACCCCACGCGCAGGCCCTCGATCGGGTCCTCCGGCTCGGGCGCCCCGTGCTTGGTGGCCAGGAACGCCTGGAAACCGTGCTCGGCCACCGCCTCCAGCAGGCCCTCCTTGTCGCCGAAGAGGCGGTAGATCGCCGGTGGCTGCAACCCCGCCGCGGCCGCGACGGCACGTGTCGTCACCGCCTCCCGGCCCTCCCGCTCCAGCAGGCCGATCGCCGCCTCGATGACCCGCTGCCGCGTCTTCTCCCGGCCCGCGGGCTCGCCGGTCGCTGTGCCCTCAGGGGCGCCACTCTGCATGTTCCAACGGTACCCGCCGAGCGATAACCCCGAAAATATCAGTGTTACCGTTGAGGCGATTCCAGCGGAAACAAGCAGCGGAGTACATCGTGATCATCGTTACCGGCGCCACCGGCCAGCTCGGCCGCCAGACCGTCGACCGCCTCCTGCACCGCGTCCCCGCCCACCGCGTCGGCGTCAGCGTCCGTGACCCGAAGAAGGCCGAGACCCTCGCCGCGCGGGGCGTCCGGGTGCGCGAGGGCGGCTTCACCGTCCCCGACAGCCTCGTCCACGCCTTCGAGGGCGCCAGTCAGGTGCTGATCGTCTCCGTCGACAAGTTCGGCGAGGAGGCCGTCCAGCAGCACCGGACGGCGATCGAGGCAGCCGTGAAGGCGGGCGCCCGGCGCGTCCTCTACACCAGCCACATGGCCGCGAGCCCCGCCTCGCGCTTCCAGGCGTGCCGCGACCACGCCGCCACCGAGGAGATCCTGCGGAGCTGCGGGGTGCCGTACACCTCGCTGCGCAACGGCTTCTACGCCGCGAGCGCCCTCCAGTTCCTCGGTCCCGCTCTCGACTCCGGACAGGTCGCGCTCCCCGAGGACGGCCCGGTGAGCTGGACCGCCCACGCCGACCTCGCCGAGGCCGCCGCCGCGATCCTGGCCGACGAGGGCCGTTACGACGGGACCACTCCGCCCCTCACCGCCACCCGGTCCCTCACCTTCGAAGATGTCGCCACCCTCGCCACCGGCATCACCGGCCGTCCCTTCACCCGCACCACGGTGCCGGACGACACGTTCCGCCGGCACCTGGCGGAGACCGGGCTCCCGGCCGACCGGGTGGAGGGCCTGATGGGTGTCTTCAACGCCGCCCGCGCCGGCGAGTTCGCCGCGCAGGACCCCACCCTCACCACTCTGATCGGCCGAGCCCCCATCGGACTGGAGGCGGTGCTACGCGGTCAACTCGCCTGACGCGGGCAGCACATGGTCGCCGACCCGGTCCGTGCTCAGGCACAGTGAGCAGACCACGGCGCCATGGGTGGCGCACGCCGTCACGTCGGGACGCTCGTACGCCTGGTGGCAGACGTGGCAGTCGTACACCGTGCCGCTCGGGTTGCCGTCCGGGTCCAGGAGGGGCTCCGGGATGCCGTCGTCCGGGCGCCGCAGGTAGTAGCGGCCCTTGGTGGCCACGGCCATCAGCGGGGTGAGGGCGAAGGCGATGACGGCGGCGGCGACGGGGGAGTACGGCTGGAGGGTGCCGCCGAAGGCGTGGAAGTACATCGCGATCGACAGTCCGGACGCCGCGAGGAAGGACACCACACCCACGGGGTTGACCGCGTGCAGCATGCCCCGGCGGAACTCCGGCGCGTGCGGGGAGAGTTTCAGCAGGTACTTGTTGACGCCGATGTCGGTGGCCACGGTGACGACCCACGCGATGGCGCAGTTGGAGTAGAAGCCCAGGATGCCGTTGAGGAAGCTGAACATGTCGGCTTCCATCAGGGCCAGCGCGAAGCCCAGGTTGACCAGCACGAAGACCATGCGGCCGGGATAGCGGCCGGTGAGCCGGGTGAAGGAGTTGGTCCAGGCGAGCGAGCCGGAGTAGGCGTTCGTCACGTTGATCTTGATCTGGCTGATCACCACCAGCACCACGGCCAGCGGGACCACCAGCCAGGACGGCAGCATCGCGTCGAAGGCGCCCTTGAACTGCTGGATGGGCTCGGGCGCGACCGACGGGCCGGCCGAGGCCAGGATGTAGACGGCGAGGAAGACCCCGATCGCCTGCTTCAGCGCGCCGAGCACCACCCAGCCGGGCCCGGCCATCACCACGGCCGTCCACCAACGGCGCTTGTTCGCCTCGGTCTTGGGCGGCATGAAGCGCAAGTAGTCGATCTGCTCGCCGATCTGCGCGATGAGGGAGAGGCAGACGCCCGCCCCGAGCAGCACGGAGGCGGTGCTCACGCCGCCGTCGCCGTCGGTGCCCGCATAGGAGAGGAAGCGGTCGACCGTGCCCGGATCGGTGACCACCAGGTACACCAGCGGCCCCACCATCAGCACCAGCCATACCGGTGTCGTCCACACCTGGAGCTTGCTCAGCGCCTTCATGCCGTAGATCACCAGCGGGATCACCATCAGCGTGGAGATCAAGTAACCCAGCCACAGCGGGAGCCCGAGGCCGAGCCGGAGGCCCTGGGCCATGATCGAGCCCTCGAGCGCGAAGAAGATGAAGGTGAAGCTGGCGAAGATGACGCTGGTGAGGACCGAGCCGTAGTAGCCGAAGCCCGAGCCGCGCGTGATCAGGTCCAGGTCGATGTTGTAGCGGGCGCCGTAGTAGGCGAGCGGGAAGCCGGTGACGAAGATGACGACGGCGGCCACCGCGATCGCCACCAGCGCGTTGCCGGTGCCGTGGGCCAGGCCGATACCGGCGCCGATCGAGAAGTCGGCCATGTACGCGATGCCGCCGAGCGCCGTGGTGGCCACCACCATCGGGGTCCAGCGGCGGTAACTCCGGGGCGCGTAGCGGAGGGTGTAGTCCTCCAGCGTCTCCTTGGTGGCCTGGCTCGTGGCCGGTGCCGCCGGGCCTTCGGCCGCCTCTGCCGTGGGTCGTGACTCTGTCGCGCTCATGCCACGCCTCTCTCCGTACGGGTACCGGGGGGAGACCTCCGTCCGGCAGCGCTGCCGGACGGAGGCCGGCGGGCCAGGCTACGAAGCGCTTGTTTCCCCGAGGCCCCGCCCGACGTGAACGGCCCGTTACACACCGTGGCTCAGCTGGGCGACCAGCCCGCGTCCCGCCCCGTGTCCCCGAGCAGCCGCTCGAACGGCGTCGCCCCGGCGGGAACCGGCACCGCCTCGGCGAACACCCTCGCGTTACGGCCCATCGGCGCGATCTTCTCCAGCTCCGGGGCCACTTCCTCGACGGTCGTCGCGTCCGGGGTGTACTCCTGGCCGGTGGCCCGCGCCAGGTCCCAGCCGTGCACCAGCAGGTCGCCCAGCACCATGTACGCCAGCGTGCGCTGCGGCAGGCCCATGCCGGGGGAGATGCCCTCCGCCGAACCGGGCGCCCTCCACGCCTCCGCGAGCCGTTCCCCCTCCTCGCGGAACCGGCTCCGCCAGTCGCCCTCGTCGAGATACTCGCCGACCGAGGCCAGGTCCGCGCGCTCCCCGACGGCCAGCTTCTGGAAATTGGTGACCACGTGGAAGAGGTGGTTGAGCAGGGCGCGTACGTCGTACTCGGAACAGGGAGTGGGAGCGCCGAGCTGTTCGTCGGTGATGCCGTCCACGACGGGGGCGGTGGCCCGGACGGCGCTGTCGATCAGGGAAGAGACTGAGTTCGCCATCGCTCCACCCTAGGGATGCGCGGGGCGGCGTGCGGAGAAACCGCTCGGCGTGCGTTCGCGCGGCGGGGCACCCGAAAGGCACCGCACCTTCACAGGGGCCGCCCGCTGGCCGGAGGAGCGGCGGGCATCCGTACAGCGCTGTCTGCCGGGGAGGAGCCCCCACCGTGGCCATCGTCGCAATCCTGCTGCTGCCGGTCGTGACCATGCTGCTGTACGGGATGGACCGTACCGAGGACTGGCTGGCGCGCGCCCCCCAACCGCCCCGCCACGCCCGGGGCCGCCATCTGCGCCTGATCCACGGCGGCCGGCGGCAGACGGCGGCCCCGGCCGGCCAGGGCGAAGCCGGGACCGAGGCCGCCTAGAACCTCAGCCGCGCGGGCTGCTGATCCGCTCCGGCTCGATGACGTAGATCACGCGCACCTGGTCCCGACCGCCGAACCACGGGTAAGGGCCACCCAGATACTTCCGCGCGAGCGCCTCGATGTGATCGACCGCACCCTCGGTGGTCACCCGCAGCACCCGGCCGCGGATCTGGGTGTACGACGACGGGTCGGCCGGGTCGGAGACCGCGACGGCCACCCGTGGGTCCCGCGCGATGTTCCGGGTCTTCTGGTGGGACTCCACGCTGTTGATCAGGACGTGCTCGCCGTCGGTGTCCACCCAGGTCTGGGTGAGCTGCGGCGAGCCGTCGGGCATCGTCGTGGCGATGTAGCAGATGCTGGCGCGGCGCAGCAGCGCGAGCAGATCGTCGCCGAGGGGTACGGGCACGGGGAGATCTCCGGCAGGTCGAGGGTCGATCGGGTGAAGAAGCGCAGGTGTGTTTGAGAGGGCCCAGGGTAACCGGGTGCGTGTACGACCCATGTGATAGCTGGTCAGAGGGAGAACCCGAGATGCTGATGGCCCACCCCGCCGTGCTGCAGAACCTGATCGAGCAGTACGACGCGCTGCGCATCCTGCACGCCCAGGAGGGCAGCGCCGAAGTGCGGCAGCGGATGGACGACATCGCGTACACCCTGTGCGTCGCCACCGGCACCCGGGACATCGACGCGGCGCTGATCGCCGCCCGGCACCGGCTGCCCGGCGCGCGCCCGCAGGACGACTCCCTCCTGCCCGCCTGAACTCCGCCGCACACGGCGCAGTCGGCCCGTCCACAGGGGCGATTTGAGTTGTGTGTGTCGAATACGTGTGGAAATCTGTCGGGCGTTGCACGTGGCCGGTGGATGCGAGACCGTTGTCATCGGTAAACGTTCTCGATCGACTGAGAGGTGGTGGAGCGCACGCTCGCGCTCCCCGACTGTGATTCCTTCTCCGGGTACACCCGATAGTCCGCAGACCGGTGGTGTCAGCGTCGACACGGCATGGGACGGCGCACCCTGTCCCGTGCTCGTGGTCGACGCCGACGGGACCCTGATCGAGACGAACAAGGCGGCACGCCGCCTGATACCGCTTGTGCCAGGGGACTCCGTCACGTCGGCGGCCATGCCGGCCTGGCTGGCCGCCGCCGACCGCGCGCTGCGCCTGGCGGGCACC
>NZ_WWKH01001057.1:0-4794 GCF_009865595.1 Streptomyces sp. SID1328
GCCGCCTGGCCGGGCGCGGCGGCCAGCAGCAGCGCGGCGGAGGCGGCGAGGACGGGCACGGTGTGGACGGTACGGATACGCATGAAGGGGTCCCCCTGTCACGATCGGGTCCGGTCGGCGGGCTGGGGCCGCGCCTACCCAGTGTGACGCCGGACATGACCCCGCAGTTGCGGCGTCACCCTGCGTTCAGCTGTCCCGGAACTCACGGGTCCGTCGACAAGGTCGAGCTCCACGCCTTCCCGTCGGCCGGGCACGAACTGCGGTCGGGCGGCAGCGTGCCGTACATCAGGAAGTCGTCGACCTTGCGGTGCACGCACTTGGACGAGGCGTAGCCGGTGTGCCCGTCGCCCTTGTTGTCGAGCACTACCGCCGAAGACCCCAGCCGCCGTGCCGTCTCCTCGGCCCAGCGGTACGGGGTCGCCGGGTCGCCGCGCGTGCCGACGAGCAGCATCCGCGAGGACGGCACGTCCTTCACCGAGTCCCTGATGTAGTCGGTGCCCTTCGGGCGGCCGTAGCACATCAGCAACTGGGTGAGCCGGTAGCGGCCGAAGACCGGGGACGCGGCGTCGTAGGAGGCGCGCAGGTCGGTGAGGTCCTTGGTGAGGCGGGCGGCGGTCGGCCGGTCCGGGTCGTCGGCGCAGTTGACCGCCATCAGCGCGGCCGTGAGGTTGTCGATCGGCACCTGCCCCGGATCGGTCAGGCCGCCGTGGTTCTCCCCGGCTCCGGAGGCGTTCGCCCGAATCGGCAGCCCGAAGCCGCCCGAGGCGAAGCTGAGCACCCGGCGCGCGTCCCCGTCCTCCACCAGCGTGGCGAGCGCCCGCTCCAGCGACGGCCACAGCTCCTTGCTGTACAGGCCCTGCCCGATGGCGCCCACCAGGTCCTGCCCGGAGAAGGTGCCGCCGAAGTCGGTCGGTACGGGGTTCGCGTCCAGCGAGCGCACGAGCTGGACGACCTGGTCGTCCGCCGCCCGCCGGTCCTGGCCGAACGGACAGCCCACGTCCGTCACGCACCAGTCCAGGAAACCCTCCAGCGCCGTCTGCTGCCCCTGGGCGCCCGCCACCCCTTGCTCGGACAGGGGTTCGGTCAGCGTGTCGACTCCGTCCAGGACCATCCTGCCGACCTTGTGCGGGAACTGCGCCGCGTACACCGCGCCGAGCCGGGTGCCGTAGGAGAAGCCCAGGTAGTCCAGCTTCTTCTGGCCGAGGGCCTGGCGGATGACGTCCATGTCGCGGGCCGCGTTCACGGTGCCTATGTGCCCCAGCACCGGCCCGGAGTGCTTGGCGCACAGTTCCGCGGACTGCCGGAGCAAGGTCATGAGCCGCTGCGGACTGCTGACGTCGACACCGGCGTCCGAACCGGAGGAGTCCGACGAGTCCGACGGGGGTTCCTCGCCGACGCCGCAGCTGACGGGGGAGGAGCGGCCGACCCCGCGCGGGTCGAAGGAGACCACGTCGGAGCCGTTGGTGAGGTCCATGAACTCCTTGCCGCCGGCCGCGAGCTGGTTCACGCCCGCGGCGCCGGGTCCGCCGAAGTTCAGGAGCACCGCGCGATGTCCGGAGCCGGTCGCGCGGTAGCGGGCCAGCGCCAGATCGAGCGTGCCCGCCCCGGGGTGCGCGTAGTCCAGCGGGACGGTCACCTTGCCGCACTGGAGATCCCTCGGCATGTCCGGGCCCGCGCAGCGGCCCCAGGCGACCTTCTGTTCGTAGAAGCGGGCCATGCCGGGCCGGTCGGCCTGGCCGGACCGGGACTCGGCGGCCACCGCCGCGGGCAGACTAGCGCCGACCAGCGCCAGGGCGAGCACACCCGCACCCGCGCCGCGCCGTACCGCGGACCGTCTGGACTGCTGCTTCACCTTGGCCGGCATCGTTCGCCTCCCAGGGCGCCACCGCCCTGAACAGGGGCGGCACCGTCCTCACCATAAGCGGGCCCCGCACCGGTCGCCTCCCGGCCGTCCGGGCGTCACCTCCGGTCCGGCGCCGCCGGTGCCGCCTCCTCCGGCCGGGTGAACGGTCCACCTATCCGCGTGGCCGGCGTGACCACGGTTTGACGGGTGTTTCGAACGACCGTGCCGCCCGAACGGGTGAAAGCCGCACAGGCCATAACCCGGACGGTCCGTACGCGTTCTATGTGGTGCGGGTGGCTGCCCGCTACGACTTCTGGAAGGCAGGGAACCTATGAAACGGGCTACCCGAAACGGTGTGATCGGCGTCGCCGCCGCCTCCGGTGCGATGGCCATGGCCATGCCCGTCTCCGCCGCGTTCGCGGCTGGTGGTGCCACCGCCGACGGCGCCGCTGTCGGCTCGCCCGGTGTGCTCTCCGGCAACACCGTCCAGGCCCCGGTCAGCGTCCCGCTGAACGTGTGCGGCAACAGTGTCGACGTGGTCGGGCTCCTCAACCCGGCCTTCGGCAACTCCTGCGCGAACACCGGCTCCGACAGCGGCGGCGTGGTGAGCAACGGCGGCTCCGGCAGCAAGGCCGGGGGCAGCAGTACCGGTGGCAGCAGGGCCGGCAACGTGGGGGGTGGCGGCGCCACGGCGCACAGTGTCACCCAGGGCTCGCCCGGCGTGCTCTCCGGCAACGGCATCCAGTTGCCGGTCGACATCCCGGTGAACGCCTGCGGCAACAGCGTGGACGTCGTCGGCGCCCTCAACCCGGCCTTCGGCAACCACTGCGAGAACCACTCCGAGGCGCCGGCCCCGCCGCCCGTGGCGCCGCCCAAGCACCAGCCCCCCGCCCCGCCGAGGCACCAGCCTCCGGCGCCGCCGAAGACCGTGGCACCGCCGAGGACCGTGGTGCCGCCCACCCACGAGACGCCGCCCAGCCTGGCGCACACCGGAGCGGACTTCGCCGCCCCGGCACTGGCCGGCAGCGCGGCCTTCCTGGTGGCGGGCGCGGCCCTGTACCGGCGCTACCGCCCGGGCAGCACGGTCTGATCCCGCTCCACCGCACGGCCCCACCGAGCCAGCACCACTCGGTGGGGCCTTTGTAGTGCCTGCGCCTGGTACGGGCGGGCCCCGCGCGGTCCCGGCGTGACGCGGGGCCGCCCGATCGGGAAGGATGCGGCGCGAGCGACCCCCCGACACCCCGGAAACGGAGCGCAGCGATGACGTCACCGGCCCCCCAGGAGTTCACCGTCACGCAGGCCACCCTGGACGACTGGCCGGTGATCAGCGGCTGGGCGGCGGCCGAAGGCTGGAATCCGGGACTCTCCGACGGCCCCGCCTTCTTCGCCCAGGACCCCGAGGGCTTCTTCCTCGGCCGTATCGACGGCGAGCCGGTGTCCGCGATCTCCGTCGTCAACTACGGCACGGAGTACGCCTTCCTCGGCTGCTACCTCGTCCGCCCCGACCTGCGCGGCCACGGCTACGGCCTCACCACCTGGAAGACCGGGCTCGCCCACGCGGGCGAGCGCACCGTCGGCCTGGACGGCGTCGTCGACCAGCAGGACAACTACCGGCGCTCCGGCTTCGAACTCGCCCACCGCACCGCCCGCTACACCGGCCCCGCCCCGGCGGCCGAGCCGCCCACCGGAGTCCGCCACGCCCAGCCCGGCGACCTCGACGCCATCACCCGCTACGACAGCGCGTGCACCCCGGCCGACCGCCCCCGCTTCCTCGCCGAGTGGCTCACCGCCCCCGGCCACCACACCTACGTACGCCATGACGGCGAGCACCTCACCGGCTACGGCGTGATCCGCCCCGGCGCGGACAGCCTGCGCATCGGCCCCCTCTTCGCCGACACCCCCGAGGACGCGCGCGCCCTGTTCGCCGCCCTCACCGCCGACCACACCGGCCGGCAGATCGCCATCGACGTACCCGAGCCGAACAAGGCGGGCGTCGAGATGGCCCTCGCGGCGGGGCTCACCCCCTCCTTCGAGACCGCCCGTATGTACACCGGCCCGGTCCGCGAGCACGCCACCGAGCGGATTTTCGGCATCGCCACGCTCGAACTCGGCTGATCGCGGGGCTGGTTCGGGGTAATTCCGTTGCCCGGTCCCGGCCCGGATGCTGGAGTGACCGCATGGACCACGCCGCGGTACTCGCCCGCTACGACCTCGAGATGCGGCGGAGCGCCCGCCCCGACGCGCCCGGCGCCCGGATCGAGCGGGCGGGTGCCGTGGTGCGCCAGGTCGCGGGCGAGCGGGGCTGGAACGGCGTCGTCTGGTCCGGCCTCGACGCGGCCGGAGCCGATCGCGCGATCGCGGAGCAGATCACGTACTTCACGGACCTGGGCCGGGACTTCGAGTGGAAGCTCTACGGCCACGACGGGCCGGAGGATCTGGGCGAGCGCCTGACCGCGGCGGGGTTCCGGGCGGAGGAGCCCGAGACGCTGATGGCCGGCGAGATCGCTGACCTCACCCTGGAGGAACGGCTCCCGGACGGCGTCCGCCTGGTCCGGGCCGCCGGCGTGGCCGGCGTCGACCTCGTGGTGGCGGTGCACGAGAGGGTGTTCGGCACCGACGGGACCGCCCTGCGCGACCATCTGCTGGCCCGGCTCGCGGCCGACCCGGGTACGGTCCTCGCCGTGGTCGCGCTCGCGGGGAACGAGCTGGTGGCCTCCGCCCGGCTGGAGCTGGTGCCGGGCGGAGACTTCGCCGGGCTCTGGGGCGGCGGCACCGTCGCGGAGTGGCGGGGCCGGGGCCTGTACCGCGCCCTGGTCGCCCACCGCACCCGCGTCGCCGCCGCCCACGGCTGCCGTCATGTCCAGGTGGACGCCTCCGCCATGAGCCGCCCCGTCCTGGAGCGCCTCGGGCTGTACGCCCTGACCTCCACGACGCCTTATCTGTACAAGAGG
>NZ_WWKH01001058.1:0-1133 GCF_009865595.1 Streptomyces sp. SID1328
CCTGCCGGAGCACGGCGACCGGCTCGCCGCCCGCGCCGTTCACCCCCTCGGCGGCGACCCCGCTGCCGGAACAGCCCGAGGCGCCCGCCCCGAGCCCGACCGTGAGTCCCATGATCCCCACCGCGACGCCCGTCCTGCCCGCGCGCGTGTGCTGCCGCCGATCCATGGCCTGCCTTACCCCCAGCCGGTTATGTCCGTCACTGGCCCCCTGTCGTTCCGGTTAACGACCGGTAGGGAGTGCCGTCACGCGCCGGCCGGCCCCGGAGGAGGCGGGAGGGGGGCGCGCGAACGCCCCGGCGCGCGGCCGGTAGCGTGGCGCCGTGGCGTCTGAGGAGGGCCCCGAGGGGGCGCGGGAACACCGTACGGAGACGACCGAGCAGGGGCGCTTCTGTGTGGCGCGGTGCAGCTGCGGCTGGCGGGGGCCGGCCCGGCGGGCGCGCAGCCAGGCGCGGACGGACGCGGAGGGGCACAGCGGGGAAGCGTGAGCGCTGCGCTCCTTCTGCCCGCGCTTTCAGTGGTGTTCGAGCCGCTGGGTGAGCGCGTCGAGCAGGTCGCGGTCGCGGGGGTGGCTGATCCGGGTACGCGCCTCGGCGGGCGCCAGCCACACCACCTGGTCCACCTCGGAGCTGGGTACGAACGCCCCGGAGACGGCCTCGGCGGCCCAGTACCGCACCTGCTTGGGGCGCCCGTCGACCGGATACCGCAGCGTCGGCAGCTCGGCCCCCAGTTCGGCCGCGAACCCCGTCTCTTCCCCGACCTCCCGCACGGCCGCCGCCTCCGCGGACTCCCCGCGCTTCAGCTTGCCCTTGGGATGCGACCAGTCGTCGTACCGGGGCCGGTGCACGAGGCACACCTCCAGGGCACCGGTGCCGGGGGCCCGGCGCCAGAGGACACAGCCGGCGGCACGGATGAGCTTGGGGAGCGCGTGGGGGCCGGTGGGCACGGGGGGCTCCTCGGGGGTCAGGACTGCCAGGTCTGCTGGAAGGCGAACCTCGCGGCTTCGACTTCGTGGCGCTGGTCGGCGTGGAGGACGCCGAGGGCGTAGGCGGTGGCGGGGGCGATGCGGGGGGTGCGGGCGGCCTGGGCGGCTTCGGCGGCTGCCTCGGCTGCGTCGCGGTGGCGGGTGAGGGCCT
>NZ_WWKH01001059.1:0-1015 GCF_009865595.1 Streptomyces sp. SID1328
CTCCACCAGGCCGTCGGTGTAGAGGGCGAGCAGTGAGCCCTCGGGGAGTTTGACCTCCAGCGTGCCGAAGGGCACTCCGCCGACGCCCAGGGGGGCGGCGGTCGGGACGGTGAGGAGCGTGGCCTCGTGGTCCGGGTGGACGAGGACCGGCGGGAGGTGGCCCGCGCTGGAGAAGGTGCAGGTGCCGCGCCTGGGGTCGCAGACCGCGTAGACGCATGTGGCGAAGGACTCGCTGAGGGTGGCCGCGGTCTCGTCCAGGTGGCCGAGCAGTTCGGCGGGCGGCAGGTCGAGCCGGGCCAACGCCCTCGTGGTCGTGCGCAGTTGGCCCATGATGGCGGCGGCCCGGACACCGCTGCCCATCACGTCGCCGACCACGAGGCCCACCTTGCCGTCACTGAGCGGCAGTACGTCGTACCAGTCGCCGCCGACCTCGGTGCCGCTGCCCGCGGGACGGTAGCCGACCGCGATCTCCAGCCCCTCCGGCTGGTCGGGCGGGGTCTGCGGGAGCAGGCTGCGCTGGAGGGTCAGCGCGGTGTCCCGCTCGCGGCCGTACAGCAGCGCGTTGTCCACACTGATGGCGGCCCGCCCGACGATCTCGCACACCATCTGCAGGTCACGGCTGTCGAAGGGGCGGGCGGTGCCCGTGCGGTACAGGCTGAGCACGCCGAGCACCGTGCCCCGCGCGACCAGGGGCGCCACCAGGTAGCTGCGCACGCCCGCCTTGCGGAGCGCCGCGACGGCCTGTTCGTCGCCCGAGATCCGGCGCAGCGCAGCGGAGTCCACGCGGGGGATCATCACCGGGGTGCCCTCCCGGACGCTGCGCCGCATCAGCGGGGCCGGTTCCTCGGTGTCGAGGTCGTCCCACAGCGCGGCGCCGCCCATGTCGTCGTCCGGGTCGGCGGGGGCGACGGCGACGGCGACGAACCGGGCCCGGCCGCCCGGCGCGGTGCGCCGCCCGGTGGCGACGGACTCCAGCAGGTCGACCGTGGCCAGGTCCGCGAACCGGGGCACGACG
>NZ_WWKH01001060.1:0-3085 GCF_009865595.1 Streptomyces sp. SID1328
GCAGTCGGTGGCGGAGGGCAGCGAGCCGGTGCCGGGGACGGGCAGGAAGCCGATCTCGCCGGTACCGCCGGAGGCACCCCGGCGGAGCCGGCCGTCGAGGACGACGGCGGCGCCCACCCCGTGCCCGAGCCACAGCAGCACGAAGGTCTCCCGGTCACGGGCTGCGCCCTCGCGCTGCTCGGCGAGGGCGGCGAGGTTGGTCTCGTTCTCGACGGTGACCCGCGCCTTCGGCAACCGCCGCTGGAGCGCGGCGACCAGACTGCGGTGCCACGCGGGCAGCCCGCTGGAGTCGCGCAGGTCACCCGTGGCGGGGTCGACCAGACCGGGCGCGCCGATGCCGACGGTGTGCAGGCCGGCCCAGGCGTCCGGGCCGGCCTTCCGTGCCGCCTCCTCCACGGCCGCGACCGCCTGCTCGACGGCGGGTCCGGTGCCGCTCCCCGCGTCGATGGGCACGGCCACCTCCGCGAGCACCCGCCCGACCAGGTCGGAGACGAGCACCAGGACTCCCCCGGTGCGGACGTCGAGGGCAGCCAGGTGGGCGCGGTCGGCGGCGATGCCGTACAGCCGGGCGTTGGGACCGCGGCGCTGCTCCCCCGACTCCCCCACCACCCGGATCAGGCCGGAGACGGTGAGGCGTTCGACGAGGTCGCTCACGGTGGGCCGGGACAGTCCGGTGAGCTGCTTGAGCTGTCCCGCCGTCAGCGGGCCCTCCTGCTGCAGCAGCCGCAGGGCGAGCCGGTCGTTGATGGCCCGTGCGGTGCTCGGTGATGCGGGCATGACGGGAATCCTCCCAGAAGCGGGCTGCCGGAAGCACTCTATCTATCAGGCAGGGTCCCTGATAGTTTGCGCGGGTGCCGATGGCGGTACAGCGGGCGACTCCCTGGGGAGGGACGTGAAGATGGATGACGTGAGCCGGCCGGCCGGGGAGGTCAGGCGCGCCCGGTACGCCGTGGCGGCCGTGTTCGCCGTGCACGGCGCGGTGACGGGTTCCTTCGCCACCCGCGTGCCCTGGATCCAGGATCACGCCGGGCTGAGCGCGGGCCAGCTCGGGTTCGCCCTGGCCTTCACCGCGCTCGGGGCCTCCTGTGCGATGCCGCTGGCGGGCCGGATCAGCCACCGCTTCGGCAGCCGTACGGCGCTGCGGGGGCTGCTCGCGCTGTGGACGCTCTCCCTGGTGCTGCCCTCGCTGGCGCCGAACCTGCTCACGCTGTGCCTGGGGATGTTCGCCTACGGCGCGGCCTCCGGCATGGCGGACGTGGTGATGAACGCGCTCGGCGTGGAGATCGAGCGGCTGCTCGGCAAGTCGATCATGTCGGGGCTGCACGGCATGTGGAGCACGGGCGCGCTGATCGGCTCGGCCGCGGGCACGCTGGCCGCGCATCTCGGCTCGGACGCCCGGCTGCACCATCTGCTGGCCGCCGCCGTGCTCACCCTGCTGGGCCAGGTGGCCTGCGCCTGGGTGCTGGACGTACAGCCCGCCGAGGACGAGGAGCCGCCGCCGAGGTTCGCGCTGCCGCCCCGCTCGGCCCTGCTGATCGGTGCGGTCGGCTTCTGCGCGGTGTTCGCGGAGGGGGCGAGCCTGGACTGGTCCGCGGTGTTCCTGCGGGACCGGCTGGACGGCTCGCCGGGTCTCGCCGCGGCGACCACGACCGGTTTCATGCTGACCATGGCCGTCGCCCGGATCGCCGGGGACGCGGTGGTGAACCGCTTCGGCGCGGTGCGCACGGTCCGGGCGGGCGGCCTGCTCGCCGGGGTGGGCGGCCTGCTGGTGGTCCTCGCGGACCGGCCCCCGCTGGCCATGACCGGCTTCGCGCTGATGGGGCTCGGCATCGCGGTGGTCGTCCCGCTGTGCTTCGCGGCGGCGGGGCACTCGGGGCCCAACCCGAGTCAGGCCATCGCGGGCGTGGCCACGATCACCTACACCTCGGGGCTGATCGCGCCGAGCCTGATCGGCGGGGTGGCGCAGGCGACCAGCCTGACCGTGTCGTTCGTCGTGGTGACCGTGCTGGCCTGCGCCCTGGCCGCGTTCGCGGGCGTGCTGCGCACCGCCGAGCGCGGGGGCGGCGGCGAGGTCAGCCGGCAGGCCGCAGCAGTTCCCGGCCCGCCTGCCTGAACCCCTCGCTCCAGGGCGCGGGCCGCAGCGTGTCCGCGTCCAGCCGGACCAGGACACGGGTGCCGCGCGCGTAGGTGGTGGCGCCGTCGGCCGAGCAGAGCCGGAAGCCGTAGGTGAGGCCGGTGGTGCCGAGCCGCTCCAGCCAGAGGTGGACGGCGTAGGTGCCGGGGCGAGTGACGGGCGCCTCATAACCGATGACGAGTTCGCGGACCGCGTTGCAGGCGTCGCCGGCCGCCGCCCAGTCGCCGTCGAAGCGGACCCCGCGGGCGTTCCACAGCTCGGTCCAGGCGCGCTCGACCAGCAGCGGGTAGCGGGCGTTGTGCAGCAGCCCGAGCGCGTCCAGGTCGTCGAAGTGCACGGCTACGGGGACGAGTTGGCCGTACGGGACGGTGGGGGCGGTCGGGGCTTCGGCGGTCACGGGCGGGGCTCCTGAGCGTGTCGGGCGGGGCGGCGCAACGCCCCCGGACCCGACCATACTAAGCGACCGCTCAGGACCTCCCGGAGGGAACTCCCCTGGTCAGGCCGGGGTCCCCGGACACCCGTTCCCGGCGTGCGGGAGGCACCACGGGCGCGAAGCGCACCTCCGTACCCCTGACAATGGTGCGGACCGTCTTCAGTACAGAGAAAGCGAAACCCCACCATGGACCTCGGCGTGCGCTGGAAGCTGCACGGGGATGGGAAGTCACCCGCACCCGGAGCAGTGGTACGCCCCGACGAACGGCTGACCTGGCCGCGCACGGTGGGCCTGGGCGCCCAGCACGTCGTGGCGATGTTCGGCGCCTCCTTCGTCGCCCCCGTGCTCATGGGCCTGGACCCCAACCTGGCGATCATGATGTCGGGTGTGGCGACGGTGATCTTCCTGCTCGCCACGCGCGGCCGGGTCCCCAGCTACCTGGGCTGCTCGCTGTCCTTCGTGGGCGTCGCCGCGGTGATCCGCGCGGACGGCGGCAGCAGCGCGACCGTGACCGGCGC
>NZ_WWKH01001061.1:0-2309 GCF_009865595.1 Streptomyces sp. SID1328
GACCCCGGTGACTACCTCATCGGCGAGAAGATCGACATCAACGGCGACGGCACCCCGCTGCGTTACCTGGACAAGCCGAGCAAGGACGGCGCGTCCAAGGACAGCTGGTACTCCGGTATCGGCGGGGTGGACGTGCACTACTCCTCCGGCCCGGCGAACCACTTCTTCTATCTGCTGAGCGAGGGCAGCGGCGCCAAGGTGATCGACGGGGTCTCCTACGACTCCCCCACCGCCGACGGCCTCCCGGTCACCGGCATCGGCCGGGCCAAGGCCCTCCAGATCTGGTACCGGGCGCTCACCACCAAGTGGACCTCCACCACCAACTACTCGGGCGCCCGCACCGGCACCCTGGCCGCCGCCGGTGAGCTGTACGGCACCACCAGCGCCGAGTACGCGGCCGTGCAGGACGCCTGGGCGGGCGTCGGGGTCGGCACCCGGCCCGGCGGCGACACGGGCACCTCGTACGAATCCACCACTCCGGTGGCGATCCCGGACAACGGTCCCGCGATCACCTCGGACATCACGGTCGCCGGCAGGAGCGGAAACGCGCCAAGCAACTTGCGCGTGGCCGTCAACATCACCCACACCTGGCGCGGCGATCTGGTGATCGATCTGGTCGGCCCGTCGGGCACCTCGTACCGGCTGAAGAACTTCAGTTCCTCGGACTCCGGGGACGACGTGGACGAGACCTACACCGTGAACGCATCGGCCGAACCCGCCAACGGCACCTGGAAATTGAAGGTTCAGGACCAGGCGGCGCAGGACAAGGGCACGCTCAACTCCTGGAAGGTCACCTTCCCGTAGACCACCCTTCCGCCGCCCCTCGCGGCCGGTGAACGGGTGCCGTCCGGAAGGTGAACAGCCCTCCGGACGGCCCCCGTTCACACGCCCGCAACAACATCAAGACGCAAACTTTCGGCCAACATCACCGCAGGGTCATGACATGTACGCGTCCCTGGTGCCACGCTCTCCCCACCCGCCGCAGCACAGCGACTTCAGTACGCACCACCCGGCCAGTGACCCCACGCTGGCCGACGCCCCCACGTCAAGGAGCTACTGTGAGCCCCCTCTACGCGCGTCACAAGCGCACCTCGCTCGTCATCGCCACCGCCGTCGCCGCCGGTGCCCTCCTCTCCACGGGCCTGTCCTCCAGCGCGAGCGCCGAGAACAAGACCCTGGCCGCCGCCCCGACGCTGCTGTCGGCCTCGGCCCGCACCACGCTGATCCAGCAGGCGCAGTCCGACGCCCCTGAGACCGCCCAGCGCATAGGTCTCGGCGCCAAGGAGAAGCTGGTGGTCAGAGACGTCGTCAAGGACGTCGACGGCACCGTCCACACCCGCTATGAGCGCACCTACGCGGGCCTTCCGGTCCTCGGCGGCGACCTCGTGGTGCACACCGCCAAGTCCGGCAAGGCCGAGGGCGTCACCAAGGCCACCAAGTCGGCCATCAAGGTGGCCTCGCTGAAGCCGCAGATCACCCCGGCCAAGGCGGAGAAGCAGGCCGTCGGCGCCGCGAAGACGCTCGGCTCCGCCAAGACCGAGTCGGACGGCGCCCGCAAGGTCGTCTGGGCCGGCTCCGGCAAGCCCGTCCTCGCCTACGAGACGGTCGTCGGCGGTCTCCAGGACGACGGCACCCCGAACCAGCTCCACGTGATCACCGACGCGGCCACCGGCAAGAAGCTCTACGAGTACCAGGGCGTCGAGAACGCGACCGGCAAGACGCTGTACTCCGGCACGGTCACCCTCAACTCCGTGCAGTCGGGCTCGACGTACCAGCTCACCGACAGCGCCCGGGGCAACCACAAGACGTACAACCTGGCCCGCAAGACGTCCGGCACGGGCACTCTGGTGTCCAGCACCACCAACGTCTTCGGCACCGGCACCGCCTCCAGCTCCTCCTCCGACCAGACCGCGGCCGCTGACGCCGCCTACGGCGCGGCGGAGACCTGGGATTTCTACAAGAACACCTTCGGCCGCAACGGCATCAAGAACAACGGCGTCGGCGCCTACTCCCGCGTCCACTACGGCAACGCCTACGTGAACGCGTTCTGGGACGACAGCTGCTTCTGCATGACCTATGGCGACGGCTCCGGCAACGTCGACCCGCTGACCTCGCTGGACGTCGCGGGCCACGAGATGAGCCACGGTGTCACCTCCAACACCGCGGGCCTGAACTACTCGGGCGAGTCCGGCGGCCTGAACGAGGCCACCTCGGACATCTTCGGCACGGGCGTGGAGTTCTACGCGAACAACGCCTCCGACCCCGGTGACTACCTCATCGGCGAGAAGATCGACATCAACGGCGACGGC
>NZ_WWKH01001062.1:0-1812 GCF_009865595.1 Streptomyces sp. SID1328
GGGGCGCCCCCGAACCGGCCGGTTCGGGGGCGCCCCCTTGTCTGCCGTGCGCCTCCCGCGTGCGGTTCTTCCGCCCCGGCCGTCCGTCCTGCGGGCGCGCCGGGTCAGGTGCACGATGGTGGTGTGGGCAGGCGAGAGGAGGCGGCTGCCGATGACTCGGACACCTCCGGAAACGATCACCCCGATACGACTCTGGCGCTGGCGGCGCAATCCGCTGCGCAGACACGGCGACCTCGTCGAGGCGTGGGTCCTGCTGCTCACCTGGGTCCTCGTCGTACTGGGCGGTGCCCTCGCGGGCTGGGCGGCCGCGAGTTCCGTGGACTCCGCGCTCGCCGTGCGCCGCGACCAGGTGCACGAGGTCCGCGCCGTCCTCACCGGCCCGGCGCCGAAGACCGCGCCCTCACGCGGCGGTTACGACGACGACCGGGTGTGGGCCAAGGCCCGCTGGACCGACGGCCGGGGCGCCGTGCACACGGACAAGGCCAAGGTGAGCCCCGGCGCCCCGGCCGGCACCGCCGTCGACCTCTGGACGGCACCGGACGTACCGTGCCGCCGCCCGCCTCCATGGCCGAGTCCATGCTCCAGACCGTGCTCACCGGCGTCCTCGTCGCCCAGATCACCGGCACGGCCGTCTGGGGCGGCGGACGGCTGGCGTGCGGCTCGCTCGTCCGGCGCCGGCTCGCGGAGTGGGGCGAGGAGTGGAGTCGCGTCGGCCCGGAGTGGCGGCGGCTCAGCGGCGGCAGGGGCTGACGCCCGGCCTCAACTCCGCAGCGCCTCGAACGCCCGCCGGGCCGCGACCCCGATGGCCAGGTCGATGTCCGGCGCCAGGGACGCCCTGCGGTCCGCGCGGGTCAGCGCGGCCAGCGCCACCCGGTCGCCGGAGTCCGCCTCCACCACACCGATCTCGTGCCGCAGATGCAGGAACGACCCCGTCTTTCCGCTGTACCGCAGTGAGTCCGCGCGCAGCTCGCTCACCATCCGGTGGGCGAAGACCTGGAAGCCCATGAGCCGGCGCAGCTCCGCCGTCGCCGCCGGGTCGGAGATCTCGTCGCGCCACACCCGCTCCAGCAGGGACACCAGCGCCCCGGCCGTCCCGGTGCTGGCGTGCGCCGGATCCAGCGTCTCGATGGTGTGCCGCCCGGTGCGCTCGTCGCGTACGGCCAGCTCCAGCGCGAGGGAGAAGTCGTTGCCGGAAGCTCCGGCGGCGCAGGCGTACATGTGGTGCAGCCGGTGCCGTACCCGCAGGTCCGGGCAGTTCCAGGAGCGCAGCCGCGCGTCCACTTCCGGTACCGGGACCAGGTCGAGGAGGAGGTCGGCGGCGGCGTTGTCGCTCACCGAGAGCATCATCAGCAGCAGGTCGCCGACGGCCAGCGTCGCCGGATGGCGGAACGCCGCGAGCCCGGTCGGGCCGGGGTTCCCGGCGGGGGGTACGTAGGTCACGGGCCGGGCCGGGTCGAGTTCCCCGGCCGCGATCCGGTCCAGCACGACCAGGGCCAGCGGGACCTTCACCACCGAGGCGAGCGGTACCGGTACGTCGACGGCGAAGCCCAGCTCCTCGCCGGTGTCGATGTTCCGGGCGAGGAACGCGCCCCGGACGCCGAGCGCGTCCCACTCGCGGGCGATGCCGTCCGCCACCTCGGTGCTCATCGCGTCACCTCCGTCAGGGCCTCCGCAAGCCACTGCGGGACCTCGCCCGTCTCCCCGTGGGACTCACTCGCGCCGACCTCGTACCCCCGGTGCAGGGAGGGGTCGGCCAGCGGGGTCCAGCTCGCGCCGTGCTGCCGGGCGAAGGGTTTCGCGCACAGCAGCCGC
>NZ_WWKH01001063.1:0-335 GCF_009865595.1 Streptomyces sp. SID1328
GCCCCGCCCGTCGAGGTGGTGGAGCTGCGCCGCCGCGAACTCGCCCAGCTGGCCTGGCCGGAGGCGGCCGGGACCACACCCGAGCAGCGCGAGGCACTGGAGCTGGCCGTCCGGCACAAGCTCACCGCCCCCGAGGTCGCCGCCGTGCTCGGCCTGGAGCCCGCAGCCGCCCGCGAGCTGCTGGCCTCCGCCGCCTGCGAGGTCGAACGCACCCGCGCCGCCCTCGCCGTGGTGGAGACCGGGGGCTGCCCGAGCGTGGCCCACCTCACCGGCGACAGCCAGTTGATGCTGAGCGCGGCCCTGCGCCGCGAGCTGGTCCGGCACGTCGACGACTG
>NZ_WWKH01001064.1:0-2934 GCF_009865595.1 Streptomyces sp. SID1328
CGCGGCCGGTCGCCCCGCCGGACCGGTACGAGACGGGGCTCAAGATCCGCCGCGAGGTACTGGGCGACGCGCATGTCGAGGGCGTGCTCGCGCGGGCCGACGAGTTCTCCGGCGACTTCGAGGAACTCGTCACCCGCTACGCCTGGGGCGAGGTCTGGGACCGGCCGGGCCTGGACCGCAAGTCCCGCAGCTGCGTCACGCTCACCGCGCTGGCCGCGGGCGGACACCTGGAGGACCTGGCCGTCCACACCCGCGCCGCGCTCCGCAACGGCCTCACCCCGCAGGAGATCAAGGAGGTGCTGCTGCAGGCCGCCGTCTACTGCGGTGTCCCGGCGGCGGGCAGCGCCTTCCGCGTGGCCCAGCAGGTCATCCGCGAGGAGACCACGCCCGCCGAGTGAGGCCACCGGCCGTCCGAGGCGGCACGATGGAGACGGAAGCGGACCGACGACAGGACGGGAAGTCATGAAGTTCATCAAGAAGTCCCACTCCTGCGTCCGCCTGGAGAAGGACGGCCGGACGCTCGTCATCGACCCCGGCAACTTCAGCGAGCCGGACGCGGCGGTCGGCGCGGACGCCGTCCTCGTCACCCACGAGCACCCGGACCACTTCGACGAAGGCCGGCTGCGCGCCGCGCTGGAGGCGAATCCGGAGGCCGGGATCTGGACCCTGAAGTCGGTCGCGGACCAGCTCACGGCCGCCTTCCCCGGCCGGGTGCACACCGTCGGCCACGGTGACACCTTCACCGCCGCCGGCTTCGACGTCCAGGTCCACGGCGAACTGCACGCCGTGATCCACCCGGACATTCCGCGCATCACCAACGTCGGCTTTCTGATCGACGGCGGCAAGGTCTTCCACCCCGGCGACGCCCTCACCGTCCCCGACCAGGCCGTGGAGACCCTGATGCTGCCGGTGATGGCGCCGTGGAACAAGATCTCCGAGGTGATCGAGTACGTCCGCGAGGTCAGTCCCCGCCGGGCCTACGACATCCACGACGCCCTCCTCACCGACCTGGCCCGCCCGATCTACGACCGCCAGATCGGCGGCCTGGCCGCCGCCGAGCACCTGCGCCTGGCACCGGGGACCTCCGCCGAGCTGTGAGGCCCGTTGTCACACCCGGCGGGTAGGTTGTGGAACATGCGTATCGCCACCTGGAACGTGAACTCGATCACCGCCCGTCTCCCTAGGCTGCTGGCCTGGCTGGAGAGCAGCGGCACCGACGTGCTCTGCCTCCAGGAGGCCAAGGTCGCCGAGGAGCAGTTCCCGGTCGAGGCCCTGCGCGAGCTGGGCTACGAGTCGGCGGTCCACGCCACCGGCCGGTGGAACGGCGTGGCGGTGCTCTCCCGCGTCGGCCTGGAGGACGTGGTCAAGGGCCTGCCCGGCGACCCCGGCTACGAGGGCGCCCAGGAACCCCGCGCCGTGTCGGCCACCTGCGGCCCGGTCCGCGTCTGGTCGGTGTACGTGCCCAACGGCCGCGAGGTCGGCCACCCGCACTACGCGTACAAGCTCCACTGGCTCGAAGCCCTGAAGACGGCTGTCGCCGGTGACGCGGCGGGCGGCCGCCCCTTCGCCGTACTCGGTGACTACAACATCGCCCCGGCCGACGACGACGTCTACGACCGTGCCGCCTTCGAGGGCGCCACCCATGTCACCCCCGCCGAGCGCGCCGCCCTGGCCGCGCTGCGCGAGACCGGCCTGAGCGACGTGGTGCCCCGCCCGCTGAAGTACGACCACCCCTTCACGTACTGGGACTACCGCCAGCTCTGCTTCCCCAAGAACCGCGGCATGCGCATCGACCTGGTGTACGGCAACGGCCCCTTCGCCGGCGCGGTCAAGGACGCCTATGTCGACCGCGAGGAGCGCAAGGGCAAGGGCGCGTCCGATCACGCGCCGGTGGTGGTCGACCTCGACGTCTGATGCCACGCTGGGGTCCATGAACATCCCGTTCCTGGGCCCCCGGCGCGGCAAGCGCGGTGACGCGGCGCTCCCGGCCGACCCCGAGGCCATCGCCGCGCTGCTCTCCGAGTGCGAACTGCTGCGCTTCCAGGCGGACCGGGCGGGCGTCCGCCTGGACGACACCCCGGCCTCCCTGGAGGCCCTGGACCAGCTCGTCCCGCTCTGGCGCGACGACCCCGAGACGCTGCCCTGGCTCGGCCACGACGCCGGGCTCTACCTGGGCACCGTGGTCGTGCGCACCGTACCCGGCACCGTCTGGCGCATCAGACGGGACGGAGAGCCGGTTCTGCGGCTTCCCTCCGGCCGGGAGTTCGAGGTCACCGAGCCCGGCCGTCAGTGGGCCACCAGCGGGCTTCCCGAGCTGTCCCAGCTCTACGCGGAGATCGCCGAACCCTGATCCCCGCACGTCCCGGCACGGTACAACTCGGGCTTAAATACGGCTAATGCCGCCAAGTGCGTGTCGTCCATACGGTCCGGCACGGTCTGGATAGTTTCGGCCACTACGACTCGGCGAGAGTGAGTAGGGCTGCGGATGGCCGTCGATCCGTTGATCGAACTGCGTGACGTCAACAAGCACTTCGGGGAGCTCCACGTCCTCCAGGACATCGACCTGACCGTCGGCAAGGGCGAGGTGGTCGTGGTCATCGGCCCCTCCGGGTCGGGGAAGTCGACGCTGTGCCGGGCCATCAACCGGCTGGAGACCATCGAGTCCGGCACCATCACGCTCGACGGGCAGCCGCTCCCCGAAGAAGGCCGGGCGCTGGCCAGGCTGCGGGCCGAAGTGGGCATGGTCTTCCAGTCGTTCAACCTCTTCGCCCACAAGACGGTCCTGGAGAACGTCTCCCTCGCGCAGACCAAGGTACGCGGCCGCAAGAAGGCCGACGCCGACCGCCGCTCCCGTGAACTCCTCGACCGGGTCGGGCTGTCCGCCCACGCCGACAAGTACCCCGCCCAGCTCTCCGGCGGCCAGCAGCAGCGCGT
>NZ_WWKH01001065.1:0-260 GCF_009865595.1 Streptomyces sp. SID1328
CTCTGGGACCTCACCACCGGCCAACCCATCGCCGAACCCCTCACCGGCCACACCAACTTCGTGAACGCCGTGACCTGCACAACCCTGAGAAACATCCCCATCGCCGTCAGCGCAAGCTGGGATAAGACCGTCCGCCTGTGGAACCTGAACACAGGCCAACCCATCGGCCAACCCCTCACCGGCCACGCTGGCCCTGTCTACGCCGTGGCCTGCACACTCTTGGACGACACACCCATCGCCGTCACTGCAAGCTGGGACAA
>NZ_WWKH01001066.1:0-295 GCF_009865595.1 Streptomyces sp. SID1328
GTCCGGCGCGTTCGGGGCGTTCCTCCAGGAGAACTACTTCCTCGCCAACTACAACCTGGAGCAGGCGGCCGCCGTGCTGGTGCCGGTGGCCCGCACGTACGCGGTGCTGGACGCGGTGGGCGACCGGGGGCTGCGGCTGGTCAACGCCGCCGTGGGTGCCGTCGCCCAGGCCGTCTACACCGCCGCCTCCGCGGCCGGGACCGGCTGCGGGGTCGCGCTGGGCTTCGACTGCGTCTCGTACGCGGAGGAGTTCGGGGTGGCCGGCCAGGGAGAGGTGCCGCTGCTGATCATGATG
>NZ_WWKH01000108.1:0-5890 GCF_009865595.1 Streptomyces sp. SID1328
TGTCCCGAACCGGTCGACCGGTCTGTGACCACGCGCGTCAATCTCGCATCTTTATGCCCCCGTACGGACATATGAACAGGAGATTGAGAATGGCTGTGACGGAAACCAGAGGAATTCACCTGGCCGCCCCGGTGATCTGTGAGTCGGCGGAAATGTGGAACGCACAGGCGGACAGCCTGCCGGTGACACGCGCGCCCATCGAGTCGCTGTCGACCGACGACTCCCCCCGAATATCGGGGGAGAACGAGGAACACGTCCGGCACCTGGCGCAGTGCGTCTCGCCGCTGCCGCCGATCATCGTGCACCGCGCCACGCTCCGCGTCATCGACGGCGTCCACCGGCTGCGGGCCGCCCGGCTCAACGGGCAGACCCACATCGACGTGCAGTACTTCGACGGCACCGCCAAGGACGCGTTCCTGCTGGCGGTGGAGCGCAACGCCCACCACGGGCTGCCGCTGACCCGCGCCGACCGCAACGCGGCCGCGCTGCGGATCATCCGCTCGCACCCGGACTGGTCGGACCGGATGATCGCGTCCGCCACGGGGCTGTCGCCGAAGACGGTGGGCTCGATCCGGCGTCGTTCGGGTGACGCAATTCCTCAGTTGAACGCGCGGATCGGCCGGGACGGCCGGTCGCGCCCGGTGGACAACTCCGAGCGGCGCCGGCTGGCCGGTGAATACGCCCGTACCCATCCGCAGGCCACGCTGCGGGAGATCGCCCGGGAGAGCGGGCTGTCCCTGGCGACCGCCCGCGATGTGCGCGAGCGCGTACAGAAGGGCGCGAGTCCGACCCTCGGCGGGCGGCCGTCCGGCGCCCCGGTGCACGGGCCGGCAGCACCGGCGCCCGCGTCGCGCGGTCCGGAGCGGGGCGGTGTGACGGCCTTCGCGCTGGCGGAGACTTTGCTTCTGCTCAAGCGGGACCCGTCGATACGGCTCACCGAGGACGGCCGGTTCCTGCTGCGGCTGCTGGACACCCACGCGCTGGCGAACCGGCGCTGGGAGGAACTGGTGGACCGGATTCCGCCGCACTGCGCGGCCAAGGTCGCGGCCGCGGCCCGGGAATGCGCGGCCTCCTGGCGGGACGCGGCCCAGCAGTTGGAGGAGCGGGCCCGCGCGGTCGACGGACGGGGGGCGGTGAACACCATCGCCTGAATCCAGCGATTCTCCCTATGCTCTCCGCATGACAATTCTGGTGACCGGGGCCACCGGCAAGACGGGCCGCCACGTATTGCGGGAACTGCTGGCAGCGGGCGAAGAAGTACGTGTATTGACCCGTGATCCGGAAAACGCGAAAGTTCCGTCCGGGACAAGTGTCGTACGCGGTGACCTGAGTGATCCGGAAAGCCTTTATCCGGCACTCGACGGGGTGTCCTCGGTATTCCTCTTCCCGGTTCTCGACGCCATTCCGGCATTCGCGGCGACGGCGAAACGCGCGGGTGTGGAGAAGGTGGTGCTGTTCACCGGGGCCTGGGCCGCGGGACACACCGCGCGGGACCGGTCCTCCTGGGTCTACCCGAGGTACCGGGCGGCCGAGGCGGCGCTCGCTGAGAACGGACCGGAGCGGTGGACGGTGCTCCGGCCGGCGCCCTTCGCCACCAACGCGCTGTGGTGGGCGCCGGGCGCGCGGGCGGACGGGGTGGTCCGGCTGCCCCATCCGGACGCCGTGTGCCCGGTGGTGCACGAGGCCGACCTCGCGGCGGCGGCCGTGGCCGCGCTGCGGACGGACGGCCACCACGAGCGCTGGTACACGGTCACCGGGCCCGCGCCCGTCTCGCAGGCTGAGCAGGTCGCCGCGATCGCGGAGGCGAGCGGGCGGCCACTGCGGGTGGCCCGGATCGACCCGGAGGTCTGGCGGTCCGAGGCGGAGCGCTTCCTGCGGCCGGGGATCGTCGCGGACCTGCTGAACGAGTGGTCCCAGACCGAGGCCGACCCGGCCACCGCCCTGCCGGTCACCTCGGCCGTGGAGGACCTCACCGGCCGGCCCGCGCGCACCTTCGACCGCTGGGCCGCGGACCACGCCGAAGACTTCCGCTGATCCCGCCGATCCCGGACCGGCCCCGAAAGGACGTCATGGAGTACACCCAGCTCGGCCGCAGCGGTCTGCGCGTCTCCCGGCTCTGCCTCGGCACCATGAACTTCGGGGTGCACACCGAGGAGGCCGAGGCCCACCGCATCCTGGACGCCGCCCTGGACGCGGGCGTCAACTTCGTGGACACCGCCGACCTGTACGGCTGGCCCGAGCACCCCGGCCTGACCGAGACGGTGATCGGCAACTGGCTCGCGCTGGGCGGGGGCCGCCGCGAGCGGACGGTGCTGGCCACCAAGGTGTACTCGGAGATGGGCGACTGGCCCAACGAGGGCGGCTTGTCCGCGCTGCACATCCGCCGCGCGGTCGAGGCCAGCCTGCGGCGGCTGCGCACCGACCACATCGACCTGTACCAGATGCACCACGTCGACCGGTCCACCCCGTGGGACGAGATCTGGCAGGCCATGGACGTCCTGGTGACCCAGGGCAAGATCCTCTACGTCGGCTCCAGCAACTTCGCGGGCTGGCACCTGGCCGAGGCCCGGGAGACCGCACGCGCCCGGCACCTGCCCGGCCCGGTGAGCGAGCAGTCCCACTACAACCTCCTGGAGCGCACCGTCGAGCTGGAGGTGATCCCGGCCGCCCGGCGCTACGGCATCGGACTGCTCCCCTGGTCCCCGCTGCACAGCGGTCTCCTCGCCGGGGTGCTCCGCGACGAACGCCGGGGCGTGCGGCGCACGGCCGGAAGGGCCGCCGCCGCGCTGGCGAGGAGGCGGCCGCAGATCCAGGAGTACGAGGACTTCGCCGCCGAGCTGGGCCACGAGCCGGGGCATGTAGCGCTGGCCTGGCTGCTCGCCAACCCGGCCGTCACCGCACCCGTCGTCGGCCCGCGCACGCCGGCCCAGTTGCACAGCGCCCTCGCCGCACTCGACGTCGAGCTGGAGCCGAAGGCGCTGGCCCGGCTCGACGAGATCTTCCCCGGTCACCGGCCCGCGCCCGAGGCGTACGCCTGGTGACACCCGGCCGGGGCACCCACCCCGGCCACCCCGCACCGTCAGCAGCCGCTGCAACCCGAGGAGTGTCATGCCCCGCCGTCTGTTCACTTCGGAGTCCGTCACCGAGGGCCATCCCGACAAGATGGCCGACCGGATCAGCGACACGGTCCTCGACGCGCTGCTGGCGCGTGACCCGCGCTCGCGCGTCGCCGTGGAGACCCTGATCACCACCGGCCAGGTGCACGTGGCCGGCGAGGTCACCACGCGGGGCTGGGCCGACGTGCCCGCCCTGGTGCGCGAGGCCGTGCTCGACATCGGCTACGACGCCTCCGCGAAGGGCTTCGACGGCGCCTCCTGCGGGGTGTCCGTCTCCATCGGGGCCCAGTCCCCCGACATCGCGCGCGGTGTCGACGCGGACAGCGAGGACCTGCCGGCCGCCCAGGGCGCCGGGGACCAGGGCCTGATGTTCGGCTATGCGACGGACGAGACCCCGGAGCTGATGCCGTTGCCGATCCGGCTGGCACACCGGCTGGCCCAGCGGCTCACCGAGGTGCGCCGCTCCGGGAACATGCCCTACCTCAGGCCCGACGGGAAGACCCAGGTCACCGTCGAGTACGACGGGGACCGGGCGGTCCGGCTGGACACGGTCGTCGTCTCGGCGCAGCACGCGGCGGACGTCTCGCTGGAGGACCTGCTGGTGCCCGAGGTGCGCCGGAACGTGGTCGACGTGGAGCTGGCGCGGCTGGCCGGGGAGGGCATCGAACTCGACACCGAGGGCTGCCGCTTGCTGGTGAATCCCACCGGGCGCTTCCACATCGGGGGCCCGATGGGCGACGCGGGGCTGACCGGCCGGAAGATCATCATCGACACCTACGGCGGGATGGCCCGCCACGGTGGCGGCGCCTTCTCGGGCAAGGACCCCTCCAAGGTGGACCGCAGTGCCGCGTACGCCATGCGCTGGGTGGCGAAGAATGTCGTGGCCGCCGGTCTCGCCGCGCGCTGCGAGGTGCAGGTCGCGTATGCCATCGGGCGGGCCGAGCCGGTGGGGCTGTTCATCGAGACCTTCGGCACCCACCGGGTCGGCGTAGACGCGATCGGCAAGGCCATCGACGAGGTCTTCGACCTGCGCCCGGCGGCCATCATCCGCGACCTCGACCTGCTGCGGCCGATCTACGCCCGGACGGCGGCCTACGGCCACTTCGGCCGCGAGCTGCCCGACTTCACCTGGGAGCGGACGGACCGGGCGGAGGCGCTCCGCGCTGTGGCCGGGCTGTAGCCACAACAGATGCGCCCCGCCCAGGACTTGGGCGGGGCGCATCTTTGGTGCCTGCGGTCAGGCGGGCAGGGTGCGGGCGATCTCCGTGAGGGCGGCCTCGGCACGCTGGTGCAGGCCGCCGCCGAAGGTGACACGGGCGGCACCCAGCCGGCCCAGCTCGGCCGGGGCCGGCCCGTTCGGCAGGTACAGGGCGTTCAGCGGGGCCGGGACGCCCTTGGCCAGCTCGGGCAGCAGACCGGCCGGGGCCAGGATCGGGTAGACCACGTCGGCCCCCGCCTCGGCGTACAGGCGGCCCCGGCTGATCGCCTCCTCGGCGTCGCTCGCCCCGTGCAGGAACGTGTCCACGCGGGCGTTGAGCACCACCCGGCCCTCGGCGGCCGCCACGAACTCCCCCAGCCAGTCGGCGTGTTCGCGGGCGTCCTTGAGCTTGCCTGAGGCATGGTCGGTGTCCTCCAGATTGCACCCGACCGCACCCACGCCGAGCAGCCGCTCCACGATCCGGGCCGGTGCGAGCCCGTAGCCGTCCTCGATGTCGACGGTCACCGGGACGTCGACGGCGCGGATGATCCGCGCGAGCGCCTCGAACACCTCGTCCGCCGGGGCGGCTCCCCCGTCGTCGTACCCGAGCACAGCGGCCACCGCGGCACTGGAGGTGGCCAGCACCCGGTGCCCGGCATCCGCGAACACCCGGGCGCTCACCGCGTCCCAGACGTTGGGGATCACCAGCGGATCACCGGGTTCCGGCCGCCGGTGCAGCTCACGGAACTCCTCGGTCCGGGTACGACTGGACACAGCTGCCTCCTGAAGACGGTCACCACGAACGAGCAGCCGCCAGCGTAGGCAACGGGGGGTGCGTACGTCCCGTGGCGCGGTCGGCGTTGCAACGCGACGCTCGGTGCGGGCCGCCGGCCCCGTGCCGCCCCTCAGCGTTTCAGCGCCCGGTCCACCAGCGCCCCCGCCCCGCCCGTGTACCGAGCCGGGTCGAGCAGTTCAGCCAACTCCCCGCCATCCAGCACACCCTGCAATTCCGGCAGCTCCGCCAGCACCTCGCCCAGTGGCACGCCCTCCCCCGCGGCGCGCCCCGACGCCTCGCTCAGCAGTCGCCGCGCTTGCGCCTTGCCGAGGCGGGGTGCCAGGACCGCGGCGAGGCGCTCCGAGACGATCTGGCCGCCGGTCAGGGCCAGGTTGGCGCGCATGCGGTCGGGGTGGACGGTGAGGCCGCGGGCGAGGTCGAGGGCGGTGTGGGCGGCGCCTCCGGTCAGGCGGAGGGACTCGCGGAGGAGGGTCCATTCGGCGTGCCAGGCCCCTGCGGACCGCTCGTCCTCGGTGGTGAGGCACTGGGTCAGCCCGGCCGCCAGCACCGGTACCTGGAGGGCCGCCGAGCGGATCAGCGTGGCGAGGACCGGGTTGCGTTTGTGGGGCATGGCGGAGGAGGCGCCCCGGCCTGCCGGGGCGGGCTCGGCCGCCTCGCCGACCTCTGTGCGGGCCAGTACCTGGACATCGGCCGCGATCTTGCCGAGGGCGGCCGCCGTGTGGGCGAGGGCCGCGCCGAGGTCGGCCACCGGCGTACGCAGGGCGTGCCAGGGCAGCACGG
>NZ_WWKH01001067.1:0-14298 GCF_009865595.1 Streptomyces sp. SID1328
GCGTGCATGGCGTCGCGCGGCAGACGGGAATTGTCAGACAGGACCTAGAGGGTTATGCCGAGTATCCGCGCGATCGTCCGGGGCACCCCGTGGTCGTTGTTGGAGGGGGCCAGGTGGCGGGCGCGGCTGATGACGTCCGGGTGCGCGTTGGCCATGGCGAAGGACCAGTCGGCGGCGTCCAGCATCTCCAGGTCGTTGAGGTAGTCGCCGAAGACCATGGTCTGGGCCGGCGTGATGCCCAGATCGCGCTGGAGGCCGCGCAGGGCGGCGCCCTTGTTGGCGGTGCGGTTCATCACGTCCACCCAGTGCTCGCCGGACACCACGACCTGGTGGCTGTCGGCGAAGGGCGCGAGGGCGGGGGCGGCACCGTGCTCGGCGGGGCCGAAGTCGTACACCGCGACCTTGATGATCTCGTCGTCCACCGCGGTCACGTCCTCGACCACGCGGTGCGAGACGTAGTACTTGCGCACCTCCGCGAGGAACGCCTCGTCGCTCCGCTCCACGTACGCGGCCCGCTTGCCGCAGACCACGGCGCCGGCGTCCACGCCCCGCCCGGCCAGCCCCCGTACCGTGCCGGCGAGCTCGGCGGCGGTCGCGGGGTCCAGCGGGTCGGAGCTGAGTTCGACGCCGTCGCGGACCACATAGGTGCCGTTCTCCGCGATGAACACCATGCCCTCGGCCACGTCGGCGAACTCCTCGGCCAGCGTGGCGTACTGGCGGCCGCTCGCGGGGCTGAACAGCACGCCCCGGCGCCGGAGTTCGGCGAGCAGGGGCCGCAGGGTGGCGGGCGGCCGCTTGTCGTCGTCCAGCAGGGTGCCGTCCATGTCGGTCACCACCAGGCGGATGTCGGCGGGTCCCGAGGGCTCGCCGGGGACGTCGAGGAGGGGCGCGGGCGTCGCTGACATGTGCTGCTTCCGGTCGGTTCGCGGGACGCCCCCAGTGTTCCTCATGGCCCTAACGGGCTTGTCTCCGGGCGGGGCGGGCGGTCCGGGGATGCCCGTTCGGTGCCCGTTCGCGTACCGTGCGTGATTTTCGGGACACCGGGTTCGCCGGACGGCACAATGACGCGGGACGGCGTGATCAAGGGGCGGCGGAAGGGCGGCACGTTGAGCGACCAGGACTCCGCCACGGCCGGGGCGGCACGGCCGGACACCTCCGTGGCGCACAACGCGCGCGTCTGGAACTTCTGGATCGGCGGCGACGCCCACTACGAGGTGGACCGGCGCGTGGGTGAGCAGATCGCCGGGATGTTCCCGGTGATCCGGGACGTGGCCCGCGCGGACCGGGACTTCCTGGTGCGCGCGGTGCGCCACCTGGCGGCCGAGCGCGGCATCCGGCAGTTCCTCGACCTGGGCGCCGGGCTGCCTGCCGCGGAGAACACCCACGAGATCGCCCAGCGGGTGGCCCCCGAGTCGCGGATCGTCTACGTCGACAACGACCCGGTCGTGCCGGCCCACGCCCGCGCCCTGCTCACCGGCTCCCCCGAGGGCGTCGTGGAATACGTCGACGCGGACGTCCGGGACCCGGACGCCGTCGTGCGACGCGCCGCGAAGACGCTGGACCCGGGCCGGCCGGTCGCGGTGCTGATGCTCGGCATCCTCAACTTCGTCCTGGACGGCGCCGAGGCACAGGAGATCGTCCGCCGGATCATGGCCGCCGTCCCGTCCGGCAGTGTGCTGGTGCTCACCCACCCGACCTTCGACGCTGAAGTGGGCGGCGCGGGGAACGTGACCGCCATGGAGTTCTGGAACGCCCACGCCACCCCGCCGGTCACCGGCCGCGGCCGCGCGGAGATCGCGTCCTTCCTCGACGGTCTTAAGCCGGTCGAGCCGGGCCTCGTGCCGTGCTCGCAGTGGCGTCCGGACGCGGCGGACGCGCTCCCCGTACCGCAGTTCGGGGCCGTCGCCGTGAAACCGTGAGCCTCCCCGGCCCCCGCAAGCCGCATGTGTCCGAGCCCGCCCGCACCCGCGGCGGGTACCCACCCGGAAAGTATGATCAAGCAATGTCTGACATGACCGAGACCACGCCCGGCTGGCTGACCACGGACGAGCTGGAGATGGCCAGGGCCCGGATGCCGATCCTGTACGTCGAGGCCGTGCCCGTGCGGGTGGACGACAGCGGTGAAGTCACCAGTATCGGGCTGCTGTTGCGCATCGGCCCGGACGGCACGGTCAGCCGCACCCTGGTCTCCGGCCGCGTCCTGCACCACGAGCGGGTGCGCGACGCGCTGCTGCGGCACCTGGAGAAGGACCTCGGCCCGGTCGCGCTGCCCCGCGTCCCCGTCTCCACGCAGCCGTTCACGGTCGCGGAGTACTTCCCCACGGCCGGTGTCACCCCGTACCACGACCCGCGTCAGCACGCGGTCTCGCTGGCCTACATCGTGCCGGTGACCGGCGACTGCCGTCCCCGGCAGGACGCGCTGGACCTGGTCTGGTTCACCCCGCAGGAGGCCGCCTCGGCGGCCCTGCACGACGAGATGCCCGGCGGCCACGGCGCCCTGCTGAAGCAGGCGCTGGCCCACGTGGGCATCGTCTTCTAGCACTGGTCCGGCCGGGGGCCGAAGGGTCCCCGGCCGGGGCCGAACGGCCCGTGGCGCACCGGGCGGGAGCGGTACGACCCTTAAGGGCAGACGCCTCGAAGGGAGCCGGTGCGATGACCACGACCACCATGACCACGGCCCTGGAACCACTGCAGCGCGAGCGGCTGATGGAGCTGGCCCGCGAGGTCTCCTTCCCGGCCGGCACCCGGCTCTTCGAGGAGGGGCGGCGCGCCGACCGGTTCTGGATCGTCCGTACCGGAACCGTCTGCCTCGACCTC
Organism: Streptomyces sp. SID1328; assembly: GCF_009865595.1. Classification (NCBI taxonomy): domain Bacteria; kingdom Bacillati; phylum Actinomycetota; class Actinomycetes; order Kitasatosporales; family Streptomycetaceae; genus Streptomyces; species Streptomyces sp. SID1328. Next base: position 2,818 of record NZ_WWKH01001067.1, read on the forward strand.
CATGTCCCCGGCCGCCGCCCGGCGGTGGTGGAGTCCCTCGGCCACGGTGAACTCGTGGGCTGGTCCTGGTACTTCACGCCCTGCGTATGGCACCTGGGCGGCGAGGCGATGAGCCCGGTGCGGGCCTGGGAGTTCGACGCCGAGACGGTCCGCGCCCGCTGCGCCGAGGACCCCGCCTTCGGCCGGGCAGTCGCCACCTGGGTCGGCCGGGTGGTGGCCCACCGCCTGCACTCCTCCCGCGTCCGCCTCCTCGACCTGTACGCCCCCTACGGCAGCGGCGGCCTGCTCTGAACCCCCGCTCAGCGCGGCTGGTGGGGGTCGAGCTGAGAGGCGAGCACCGCCGCCTGGACCCGGCGCTGGACCCCGAGCTTGGCGAGCAGGCGGGAGATGTGGTTCTTGACCGTCTTCTCGGAGAGGTAGAGCCGCTTGCCGATCTCCCGGTTGGTCAGGCCGTCCCCGATCAGGGCGAGGACGTCCCGCTCGCGGAGCGAGAGGGCCTCCAGCTCGGGCGGCAGCGCGGGCGTGGTCCCGGCCGGGTCGGCGCGCAGCGAGCGAAGCAGCCGGGCGGTGGTCGCGGGGTCCAGCATCGACTGCCCGGAGGCGACCGTGCGCACCGCGGAGACCAGGTCGGAGCCCTTGATCTGCTTCAGCACGTATCCGGCGGCCCCCGCCATGATCGCGTCGAGCAGGGCGTCCTCGTCGTCGAACGAGGTCAGCATCAGGCAGGCCAGACCCGGCATGCGGTCGCGCAGTTCGCGGCAGACGGTGATGCCGTCGCCGTCGGGGAGGCGCACGTCGAGCACGGCCACGTGCGGGCGCAGCGCGGGGCCGCGGGCAAGGGCGTGCGCGGCGGTGTCGGCCTCGCCGACCACGGCGATGTCGGGTTCGGCGTCCAGCAGGTCGACGAGGCCCCGGCGGACGACCTCGTGGTCGTCGAGCAGGAAGACCCGGACGGGGTCCTGCTCCGTGAAGGTGCGTGTCTCGGGCATGACGGCCTCTCGTTCCCGCGGGCCGACAGGCGCGACGGACGGCCCACCGGCACGATCATCGCCGGTCCACGACACCCACACTAGGGCCGAACGGACCTGGTCGGCGGGACTCCCGGTCCCCCGGAGGGACCTGTGGCCGTGGCCCCAAGGGCCGGTTGCGGTCAGGCTGGTGGGTGGGCCCCGTACGGCCCCCGGATGAGCCGGGCCGTAAGAGCCCCCACGAGCCAGGGAGGTGCAGGCGATGCCCCGAACCGTGACCGCGGGCCTGGACGGCTCCGCCGAGAGCCGGGCCGCCGTCGAGTGGGCGGCGCGCGAGGCGGTGCTGCGCGGGCTGCCGCTGCGGCTCGTGCAGGTGTGGGAGCCGCTGCCGGACCCCCTGGCACAGGCCCCGCTGCTGGGTGCCGAGGCCGAGCGGGACTGGATCGAGCGGGCGCCGGACGAGAGCGCGGAGGGGCTGCGGCTGCGCCATCCCGGCCTGGAGGTGATCACCGAACGGCGCACCGGCGACCCGGTGGACGTGCTGTGCGAGGCCGCCGGGACCTCTGAGCTGCTGGCGCTCGGCTCGCGCGGCCTGGGCGGCCTGCACGGGTTCATCGTGGGCTCGGTCGGCCTGGCGGTCTCCGGCCACGCCGACTGCCCGGTGGTGCTGGTCAGGGCGGGTGAGCAGGCCGCCGACGAGCACGGTGCGGACCCCACGGGCATTCCGTCGGCCGCGACGCCGTTCCGGCCGGTGGTGCTGGGCCTGGACATCACCGCGCCCGACGCGGCCCTCCTGGAGTTCGCCCTCGGCGCGGCCGCGCTGCGCGGCTCCCCGCTGCGGGTGGTGTACGCCTGGGCGCCGCAACCCGCGCCCTCGTACAACAGCCCCGGTTACGCCTACGAGGCGGAGGCGCCTCCGGTCGTCGAGGAGGCGCTGGAGCCGCGCAACGCGTTCATGCTCGGCCGGGCGCTCGAGCCGTGGCGGGAGTCGTTCCCGGACGTCGACATGGCCGAGGCGGCCGTGGAGGGCAGCGCCGGGTCGGTGCTGGTGGACGCCTCCCGCGACGCCTGCCTGGTCGTGGTCGGCCGCCGGGTGCGCACGGCCCGGCTCGGCGCGCACCTCGGGCATGTCGCGCACGCCGTGCTGCACCACTCCCCCGCCCCCGTCGCCGTCGTCCCGCACGCCTGAGCGAAGTGGAGAACCCGATGGACGAGCCGATCGTGGTCGGTGTGGACGGTTCCGCGCCCAGCCTGCGCGCCGTGGACTGGGGCGCCGAGGAGGCCGCCCTGCGCGGGGCGCCGCTGCGCCTGGTGTACGCCTCGCTCTGGGAGCGCTACGAGGGCGAGCTGATCGCCCAGGAGCTGAACCGTCCCGTCGAGGAGGTCATGGCGAGGGACGTGGTCGGCACCGCCGAGGCCCGCGCCCGGTCGCGCCGGCCCGGTGTGGAGGTCACCACCGACGTGCTGGCCGGCGAACCGGAGTACGCGCTGGTCCGGGAGAGCAGTATCGCCCGCGCGGTGGTGCTGGGCAGCCGGGGGCGCAGCGGTTTCACCGAGGCGCTGCTCGGCTCGGTCAGCCTGACGGTCGCCGGGCACGCCCACTGCCCGGTGTTCGTGCTGCGCGAGGGCCCGGAGGACGAGGAGCCCGGCGGCTCACCGCGGATCGTGCTGGCGGTCGGCGGCAAGCCCCGGGACGCGGCCGCCGTCCGGTTCGCCGCCGAGGAGGCCGGACTGCGGGGCCTCCCGCTGGAGGCGGTACGCGCCTGGCGGCGGCCCTCGGGCTTCACCGGCCACGACGCGGGCGAGGGCGACCTGGAGGAGGCCGCGCGGGAGGTGGTGGCCGCGGCCCTGCGGGACGTGCCGGAAGGGGTGGCGACGGTCGTCCGTACCCCGGAGGGCCCCACCCGTGACGCCCTCGTCCAGGCCGCGCCGGGCGCCACCCTCCTGGTGGTCGGCGGCCATCCCCGGCACGGTGGCTTCGGCCTCCAGCTCGGCCGGGTCGCCCACGGCGTGCTCCACCGCGCCCCCTGCCCGGTCGCGGTGGTCCCGGAACCGGCGTAGCCGCCCCGGCCCGCCGGACGTGGGGCGGGCGGCCCGTGCGCGTGGGCGCGGGGGCGGCGAAGCTGGAAGCAGGGGCCGGTTCCTGGCCGTGACGGCAGGCGTGGGGTCAGCAGGCCGGCCGACGAGGTGAGGAGCGTCATGAAGGGCTTCGTCTTTCACGGACCGGGCCAGGCGTCCTGGGAGGACGTCCCGGACCCCGCTGTCAAGGAGCCGACCGACGCGATCGTCAGGGTCGGCATGGTGTCCATCTGCGGGACCGACCTGCACATCCTCAAGGGCGACGTGCCCGAGGTGCCGCCCGGCACGGTGCTGGGCCACGAGGCGGTCGGCGAGATCGTCGACGTGGGCAGCGACGTGCGCACGGTCCGGCCGGGCGACCGGGTGCTGGTCTCCTGCATCACGTCGTGCGGACGGTGCCGCTTCTGCCGGGAGAGCCGGTACGGCCAGTGCCTCGGCGGGGGTGGCTGGATACTCGGCCACCTCGTGGACGGCGCCCAGGCCGAGTACGTCCGGGTCCCGTTCGCCGACCTCTCCGTGCACCCGCTGCCGGCCGCCGTGCCGAGCGAGGTCGCGGTGCTGCTGGCGGACATCCTCCCCACCGCGTACGAGGTGGGCGTGCTCAACGGCCAGGTCCGGGCGGGCGACACGGTGGTGATCGTGGGCGCGGGGCCGATCGGGCTGGCGGCCGTGGTCACGGCCCGGCTGTACGGACCGGAGCGGATCATCGTGGTGGACCTGGCCAGGACCCGGCTGCAGGCGGCCCGGCGGCTGGGCGCGGACGTCATCGCCTTCGCCGGGGAGGACCCCCGGATGCTGGTGGACGACCTCACGGGCGGGCTCGGCGCGGACGTGGCCGTGGAGGCGGTCGGCGTGCCGGAGAGCTTCGAGCTGTGCACCCAGGTGGTGCGGCCCTGCGGGCACGTGGCCAACGTCGGCGTCCACGGTTCACCGGCGATGCTGCACCTGGAGAACCTGTGGATCCGGGACGTCACCATCACGACGGGCCTGGTGGACACGTACTCGACCCCGGCCCTGCTGCGGATGGCGGCCGCGGGCCGGCTGCCGACCGCGGAGCTGGTCACGCACACCTTCCCGCTGAACCACATGGCGGAGGCGTACGAGGTGTTCGGCCACGCCGCCGAGACCGGCGCGCTGAAGGTGGTGCTGGGCGCGGACCGGCACGAGGTGGCCGTCCCGATGTCGTGAACGGCATGCGCATCGCGTGGTCCCTCCCCCTTCCGGTTGCGCGTACCGGGCCGTACGCGGGACCGATACGGTGGAAGCGACGACCCACTGGTGCCGACTTCGCGCGCCGAGCCGAGGTGGAGGACCGTGGTGGCAAGCCCCAGAGAGCCACGAGAGCCACGCGTGCTGCTGCCGCAACTGAAGCTGGACGAGCTGCTGGAGGAGTTGCAGGCGCGGATCGACGCGGCCCGCGGCACCAGGGACCGGGTGCACAGCCTGCTGGAGGCGGTGCTGAGCGTCGGGCGGGAACTGGACCTGGAGCAGGCGCTGCACTCGATCGTGGAGGCGGCGGCCGCGCTGGTGGACGCCGAGTACGCGGCGCTCGGGGTGATCGGACCGGACGGCCGCACCCTGTCCGCGTTCCACACGGCCGGCGTCTCCGACGAGAAGATCACCGAGATCGGCCCGTACCCGCAGGGCCACGGCATCCTCGGCGAGCTGATCCGGCACCCGGAGCCACTGCGCCTGTCGAAGATCTCCGAGCACCCGGCGTCCTACGGTTTCCCGCCCAACCATCCGCCGATGCGGAGCTTCCTCGGGGTGCCGATCCGGGTGCGGGGCCAGGTGTTCGGGAATCTGTACCTGACCGAGAAGCGCGGCGGCCTGGAGTTCGACGAGGAGGACGAGTCGGTCCTCTCCACGCTGGCGGTGGCGGCCGGGGTGGCCATCGACAACGCCCGTCTGTACGAGGACTCCCGGCTGCGCGAGCGCTGGCTGCTGGCGAACGCGGAGATCACGCACCGGCTGATGCCGGGCAGCGAGCGCTCCGAGGCGCTGGACCTGATCGCCGAGCGGGCCCGTGACATCACCGGGTCGGCGCTGGCGGAGGTGGCCGTGCCGATGGCGGACGCCTCCTCGCTCAGGGTGGAGATCGCGGTGGGCGAGGGCGCCGACGCACACCGGGGTATGGTTCTGCCGCTGCACGAGGGGCTGATGGGGCTCGCGTACTCCACGGCCGCGCCGGTCACCAGCGACGACATCACCCGCGACGACCGGATCACCGCCGAGCCGTCCCGGTTCCGCGGGCCGGGCCCGGCGGTGGCGGTGCCGATCGGCACCGGCGAGGTCGGCGCGCGGGGCGTGGTGCTGCTGGTGCGCGAGGCGGGGCGGCCGGTGTTCTCGGACAAGGAGACCGAGCTGCTCCAGGGTTTCGCCGCACAGGCGGCCATCGCCATGGAGCTGGCCGAACGCCGCCAGGACGCACAGCAGTTGGCCCTGCTGGAAGACCGTGACCGGATCGCGCGCGATCTGCACGACCTGGCGATCCAGCGGCTGTTCGCCACCGGGATGACCCTGCAGAGCGCGGGCCGTTTCATCGAGCACCCCAAGGCCGCAGACCGGGTGCTGCGGGCGGTGGACGACCTGGACGAGACCATCAAGATCATCCGCTCGACCATCTTCGGGCTGCGGGCCCGCGAGGGCGGTGCGGGCAGCGGGCTGCGGGCGCGGGTCGTGCGGGTGGCCGGTGAGGCGGCGCCGGTGCTGGGCTTCGCGCCCGGTGTACGGATGGAGGGGCTGATCGACACCGACGTGCCGCTGCGGATCGCCGACCATGTGGTGGCCGTACTGTCGGAGGCGCTGACCAATGTGGCCCGGCATGCCCGCGCGCACGCGGTCGAGGTGGTGCTGACGACCGACGGCCGCGAGGTGGTGCTGCGGGTCGCGGACGACGGGGTGGGTATCTCGTCCGGCGGGCGGCGCAGCGGACTGCGCAACATGGCCGAGCGGGCCGAACAGCTCGGCGGCCACCTGGAATTGGGCGGCGCGGAGGGCGGTGGCGCGGTGCTGGTGTGGTCGGTGCCGCTGCCCGAGGGCGCGTGAGCCGGGGGTCAGGTGCGCCAGACGGTGACCAGGGCGGCTGCGAGGGTGACCAGGGCGGAGAAGGCCACCATCAGGGTTCTGAGGCGGCCGGTGAGGTGCGGGACCCGGTCGGGCGGGGGCTCGGGGGGCTCATCGGCCGGCAGGAGCAGCCGGCACCAGGGGCACTCGTCGTCGGGCCGGTGCGGCGGCAGCCAGTGGATCACGCCGCGCGGCGGCGGGCGGCGGTTGTCGCGCGCGTCCCTGTCGTCCCGGTCGTCTCTCATGTCACTCCGTGAGCGCGGTGGCGACCGCGTCATGGTTGCGAAACCTTGGGCCTTTGCCTCACTTAACAGCTAGGCCCTGGGGAGAGGTTGCGGGTCATGCCTGCCGCACGGCCGTTCTGCACATGCGCGAACGACCGGCCGCGGCCGGCACGGGACGCGGCGGGCGTCAGGGGTGGCAGTCGCCCGCCACCACCGTGTAGGTGACGGCGCCGAAGACCAGGTGGGGCACCAGGTCGGACACCCAGTCCGTGGGGGACCACGTCCGGGGGTCGGTGACACCGAGCCGCGTCATGGAGGCATCCGTGGCCGCCATGGCGAGGACGCCGGTCGCCAGGCTCCCCAGCCACCACGGCACCCGGGCACCGGCGCGGTGCGCCAGGGAGACGACCACGCCGGTGGCGACGCCCACCCCGATGCCGCCCAGCGCCCCGAGCGCGGACAGCCGGTTCGACCGCTGCTCCCCCGTCCCGCCGAGGTGCAGCCCCATGTCCTCGACGAGCTTGCCGGCGGCCTCGGCGGGCACGTCACTGGCGGACCTGCCCCGCAGGGCCATGTCGGCGTAGCTGGTGGCGTTGAGGGCGGTGGTTCCGGCGGCGCCCGCCGCGCTGCCGCGCAGGATGCTGTGAATCATGCGCCCCCGAGTTCCCTGAACCCCCTCCGCGAACCGTTCCGCACCGCCGTAGGGGTGACGGGCCTCCACACACCCGCAAAGAACCTGTCACACAAGGACCGGAATGCGGCCTCGGGGGCGGGCTGTTCTCCTTGTCATGACTGTTGGAGTAGCGCTCAACACGCCCGGCGCCGCGAACCAGGTCGACGCCTCCGTGCTCCAGGCCCGCGAGGCCGCAGCGGCGGGGGTACGGTCCGCCTGGTTCGGGCAGACCTTCGGCGCGGACTCGCCCCAGCTCGCCGCGATCGTCGGCCGCGAGGTACCCGGACTCCAGGTGGGTACCTCCGCGATCCCGGTCTTCGGCCGCCACCCCCTGCTCGTCTCCAGCCAGGCCCAGACCGCCCAGGCGGCCACCCATGGCCGCTACCACCTGGGTCTGGCGCTCGGCACCAAGCTGCTGACCGAGGACGGCTTCGGTCTGCCCTTCGAGCGTCCCATCGCCCGGCTGCGCGAGTTCCTCACCGCGTTGCGCCAGCTCACCGAGCACGGCGAGGCCGACTTCCACGGCGAACTGCTCACCGCCGCCACCCCACTCCCGGCCCGCGTCCCGGGCGCCGAGGACGGCGTGCCCGTACTGGTCGCCGCGATGGGCCCGCAGGCACTCCGGGTCAGCGGCGAACTGGCCGACGGCATCCTGCCGTACCTGGCCGGGCCACGGGCGCTGGAGCGGGACATCGTCCCGGCGGTCAACGCGGCCGCCGAGGCCGCCGGGCGGCCCGCGCCCCGGATCGTGGCCCTGGTGCCCGGCGTGGTCACCGACGAGGTGGACGCCGTACGGGAGACCGCCACCGAGCAGCTCGCGTTCTACGAGCAGATCCCGTCCTACGCCAGGGTCCTCGAACTCTCCGGCGCCCGCCGGGCCGCCGACCTGGCGGTGATCGGCGACGAGAAGACGGTCGCCGCCGAGGTGCGCCGCTACCGGGAGGCGGGGGTGACGGAGGTGGTCCTGACCGGCACCGAGATCGCCGGAGACGCGTCCCGGCTGCGCACCTACGCCCTCCTCGGCGAACTGGCGGACTGACACCGTCCCCTCACGCACGACGACGAAGGAGCACCGATGACCACCCACGCCACCGCCACCGACCTCCACGCCTTCACCGAGTCCTGGCTGGACTGGTACCGGGCGCACGAGGAGAACCTCGCCGACCCGCACGGCTTCCTCGCGGTGACCAGCCTGAACTGGCTGGACGAGCATCCTCGGCGGTTCCCCGACGCCCCCGGCGCCTGGCGCACCGGCCCCGAGGGCGTCACCGTGACCCTGGACGAGGGTGAGGAACTCACCGTGGCCGGGGAACCGGTGCGCGGCGAGCACCACTTCGGTGTGCTCCCCGAGCGCGGCGGCGTCGAGGCGGTGTGGGGGGACGCGGTGATCGAGGTGGCCAAGCGCGGCGGCCACGACATCGTCCGCCCCCGGCACCCGGACGCTCCGCTACGTACCGCCTTCGCGGGCACGCCGTCCTACGCGCCGGACCCGCGCTGGGTGGTGACGGGCCGCTACGAACCCTTCCCCGAGCCCCGCCCGACCACGGTGGGCGCGGCCGTGGAGGACCTCCGGCACGTGTACGACGCGCCCGGCCGGATCACCTTCGAGCTGGAGGGCCGCCCGCTGGCCCTGACCGCGTTCCCCGGCAAGGGCCCCGGCGGGCTGATGGTGCTGTTCACCGACGAGACCTCCGGCCGCACCACGTACGCCGCGAACCGGGTGCTCTCCCTGGCCCCGCCCGCCGCCGACGGCACGGTCGTGCTCGACTTCAACCGGGCGGCGAACCTGCCCTGCGCCTACACCGACCTCGCCACCTGCCCGCTGCCCCCGGCGGAGAACCGGCTGCCGGTGGCGATCGAGGCGGGGCTGAGGATTCCGCGCGAGCGGGGCGGGGCCTGACGACACGTCAAGGGCCGCCGGGAGCTCAGTCGCGCGGGAAGAGGTGGTGCAGCGGCTCCCCGGCGGCGAACCGGCGTACCTGCTCGACGATCAGGCGTTCCGCGCGCGGCCGGAACGCGGCCGAGCCGCCCGCGACGTGCGGGGTGAGGAGCACGCCGGGGGCGTGCCGCAGCGGGTGGCCGGCCGGGAGCGGCTCGGGGTCGGTGACGTCCAGGGCCGCCCGCAGCCGTCCCGACCGGGTCTCGGCGAGCAGCGCGCCGGTGTCCAGCGTGCGGCCCCGGCCGACGTTGACGACCAGCGCGCCGTCGGGCAGCGCGGCCAGTTCCCCGGCGCCGAACATGCCGACGGTGTGCGGGTTCTCGGGCAGGACGAGCACCACGATGTCCGTCTCCGGCAGCAGTGCGGGCAGGTCGGCCACCGCGTGGACGCCCTCCTCGGGCCGGGCGCGCCGCGCCACCCGGACGACGTCCGCCTCGCAGGCGAGCAGCCGCCGCTCCAGCGCCGCGCCGATGGAGCCGTAGCCCACGATGGTGACGCGGGCGTCGGCGAGGGAGCGGGTGAAGTGCGGCTCCCAGCGTCCGGCGCCCTGGTCGGCGACCCACTGCGGGAGGTCCCGCTGGGCGGCGAGGATCAGCCCGAGGGCGTGCTCGGCGGTGGAGGCGTCGTGCAGGCCGCGCCCGTTGTGCAGGGCGACCCCGGCGGGCATGAGCGGGAAAAGCTTCTCGACCCCGGCGCTGAGTGACTGCACCGCGCGCAGGCCGGTCAGCTTCGGCAGCAGGTTCACGGCGTCCGGCACGGCGTAGGGCATCACCCACAGGCCGACGCGGGCGAGCGCGTCGTCGGCGGGCTCGCTGCCGGGGGTGACCCCGTCCCACACCTGGACCTCGACACCCTCGGGCCAGGGGCCGTGCTGCCGGTCCAGGCCGGCCCAGGGCAGCAGGACGCCGGTGGCGGTGTGGTGCAGAGCTCTGGTCATCGGACCCTCCGTCTCGTACCGTGCTTTCCGTCCAGTGAAACACTTTCCATCACACGGAAAACAGGGGGTCTGGGATGACAGCGACGTCACCCGCCACCGACACCGCAGCGGCGGCACCCACGCAGACAGGCTTCTGGCGGTCCTCCCGCGCCCGGTATCTGATGCCGGTCGCGTTCGTCATGTACTCGCTCGCCTATCTCGACAAGTCCAACTACGCCATCGCCTCCGCCGGCGGCATGGCCGAGGACCTGAGACTGTCGGCGGGGGCGGACTCCCTGATCGCCGCCTCGTTCTTCCTCGGTTACTTCTTCTTCCAGATCCCCGGCACGATCTACGCCGAACAGCGCAGCGCCCGCCGTCTGGTGGCCTGGTCGACCGTGGCCTGGGGTCTGCTCGCCGTGCTCCAGGGCATGCTCAGCAGCCCGGCCCAGCTCATCGCGGTGCGCTTCGCGCTCGGTGTGGTGGAGGGCGCGGTGCTGCCGTCGATGGTGATGCTGCTCGGCCGGTGGTTCACGCGCGGCGAGCGCGGCCGCGCCAACACCTTCCTCATCCTGGGCAACCCGGTCACGGTGATGTGGCTGTCGGCGGTCTCCGGCTGGCTGGTGTCGGCCTCCGACTGGCGGGTGATGTTCGTCGCCGAGGGCGTGCCGTCGGTGCTGTGGGGCGTGTGCTGCCTCTGGCTCATCAAGGACCGTCCGGAGCAGGCACGCAACCTCCCCGAGCCCGAACTCGCGCTGCTCCGAGCCGACTTGGCGGCGGAGAAGACGGCCGCGCCGCCGGTGACCGGCACCCTGCGCGAGCGGTACGGCCGGGTGCTGCGCTCCCCCGCCGTGCTCACCATGGCCGCGCAGTACTTCTTCTGGTCCTTCGGCATGTACGGCTTCGTGTTCTGGCTCCCGGCCATCATCAAGAAGGGCTCCGGCGAGGGCATCGGCGCCACCGGCCTGCTCACCGCGATCCCGTACGCGTGCGCGGCCGTGGCGATGCTGGTCAACTCCCGCTTCTCCGACCGCAGCGGGCGCCGCCGGGTGGCCGTCTGGCCCTGGCTGGCCTGCGGCGGTCTCGCCCTGCTCGGCTCGTACGCGGCCGGCGGCGACTTCCCGCTCGCCCTCACCCTGCTGGTGGTGGCCGGCGTGTGCCTGTACGCCCCCTACGGCCCGTACTTCGCGCTCGTCACCACCCTCGCGCCGCCCGGGATCGCGGGCGCGGCCGTCGCGCTGGTCAACTCCTTCGGCGCGCTCGGCTCGTTCGCCGGGACCTACCTGGTCGGCTGGGTGCGCGGCACCGAGCTGGGCGACGCGGGCGCCTTCGGCCTGATGGCGGTGTGCACCCTGGTCGCCGCCGCGCTGACCCTCGCCGCACCCGAGCCCGCGAGGAGCGCCGGCCCGGTCCCGGTACGGTGACCGTCGAAGCGGCGGACGCCCCGGCACGCGTACGGACGGCCGCCGCACCCCATCCCCAGCCCGGCCACGACAGCGGCAGTGAACGACGAAAGGCGCGCACGGTGACCACACCATCCGGCGACGACATGCTGGGCCGGGGGCTGCGGCTGCTCACCGTGCTGGCCGAGCACCCCGCCGGCCTCGGCGTCAGCG
>NZ_WWKH01001068.1:0-15037 GCF_009865595.1 Streptomyces sp. SID1328
ACGCGGGCGCCAAGCCCCGCCGTCTCTCCGGCGGTCAGGCCCAGCGCGTCGCGCTGGCCAGGGCGCTGGCGACCCGGCCCCGGCTGCTGCTCCTGGACGAGCCGCTCGCCGCGCTGGACGCCCGCACCCGCCTGGAGGTCCGCTCGCAGTTGCGGCGGCATCTCGCGGAGTTCGAGGCGGTCGCCGTACTGGTGACGCACGATCCGCTGGACGCCATGGTGCTCGCGGACCGGCTGGTGGTGGTCGAGCACGGCCAGGTCGTGCAGGAGGGCACGCCCACCGAGATCGCCCGGCACCCCCGTACCGACTACATCGCGCAGTTGGTCGGCCTCAACCTCTACCGGGGCGAGGCCGACGGGCACGCGGTACGGCTGGACGGCGGGCCGTCGATCACCACCACCGAGGATCTGACCGGGCCGGTGTTCGTCGCGTTCCCGCCGGTGGCCGTCACCCTGTTCCGGGACCGGCCGACCGGGGTGAGCGCGCGCAATCTGTGGCGCTGCGAGGTGGCCGGTCTGGAGACGCACGCCGATCAGATCCGGGCGGACCTGACCGGGGAGATCCGGCTCGCCGCCGATCTCACCACCGCGGCCGCCGCCGAGCTGGACCTGCACACCGGTGCGCCGGTCTGGGCGACCGTCAAAGCGACGCAGACCCACGCCTACCCGGCATAGGCCGCTCGGCCACTACGGTGTGGCCCCATGAGCACGAGCATCCGCAACCAGCTTCCCGGCACCGTCACGGCGGTCCACCCCGGCGAGGTCATGGCGGCCGTCAAGATCCGGCCGGCCGAGGGCGCCCCCGTGCACGCCCTGGTGAAGGCGTCCGCGGTGTCCCTGGCCACGGCCTGAGCGGAACGGGGAAGGCCCCCCGCCCGGACCGGGGCAGGGGGCCTTCTCATCAACGCGCTCAGTCCTCGTACGCGTCCAGCGGGGGGCAGGAGCAGACCAGGTTGCGGTCGCCGAACGCCTGGTCGATCCGGCGGACCGGCGGCCAGTACTTGCCGGCGGCCGAGACCCCGGCCGGGAAGACGGCCTCCTCGCGGCTGTACGCGTGCGTCCACTCGCCGCCCAGCGCGGCCGCGGTGTGCGGGGCGCCGCGCAGCGGGTTGTCCTCGGCGGGCCAGACACCGGAGGCGACCTTCTCGATCTCCGCGCGGATGGCGATCATCGCGTCGCAGAACCGGTCCAGCTCGCCCAGGTCCTCGGACTCGGTCGGCTCGATCATCAGCGTGCCGGCCACCGGGAAGGACATGGTGGGCGCGTGGAAGCCGTAGTCGATCAGGCGCTTGGCCACGTCGTCCACGCTGACGCCGGTCGCCTTGGTCAGCGGGCGCAGGTCGACGATGCACTCGTGCGCGACCAGGCCGCCGGGGCCGGTGTAGAGCACCGGGAAGTGCGGCTCCAGGCGCTTGGCGATGTAGTTGGCGGAGAGCACGGCCACCTGGGTGGCGCGCTTGAGGCCCTCACCGCCCATCAGGCGGACGTACGCCCAGGAGATGGGCAGGATGCCCGCGCTGCCCCAGGGCGCCGCCGAGATCGGGCCGACGCCCGTCTCGGGACCGGCCGCGGGCTGCATCGGGTGGTTGGGCAGGTACGGCGCCAGGTGGGCGCGGACCGCGACCGGGCCGACGCCGGGGCCGCCGCCGCCGTGCGGGATGCAGAACGTCTTGTGCAGGTTCAGGTGGGAGACGTCGCCGCCGAAGTGGCCCGGCTTGGCGAGGCCGACCAGGGCGTTGAGGTTGGCGCCGTCCACGTACACCTGGCCGCCCGCGTCGTGCACCTGGGCGCAGATGTCGGCGACGTGCTCCTCGAAGACGCCGTGCGTCGACGGGTAGGTGATCATCAGCACGGACAGCTCGTCGCGGTGCTGCTCGATCTTGGCGCGCAGGTCGTCGACGTCGATCTCGCCGTCCCCGGCGGTCTTCACGACGACGACCTTCATCCCGGCCATCACGGCGCTCGCCGCGTTGGTGCCGTGCGCGGAGGACGGGATGAGGCAGACGGTGCGCTGTGCGTCGCCGTTGGCCCGGTGGTAGGCGCGTACGGCGAGCAGTCCGGCCAGCTCGCCCTGGGAACCGGCGTTCGGCTGGAGGGAGACCTTGTCGTACCCGGTGACCTCGGCGAGCCGGTCCTCCAGCTCGCGGATGAGGGTGAGGTAGCCCTCGGCCTGCTCGGCGGGGGCGAAGGGGTGCAGCGCGCCGAACTCGGGCCAGGTGACCGGCTCCATCTCGGTGGTCGCGTTCAGCTTCATGGTGCAGGAGCCGAGCGGGATCATGCCCCGGTCGAGCGCGTAGTCGCGGTCGGACAGCTTGCGCAGGTAGCGCAGCATGGCCGTCTCGGAGCGGTGCTCGCGGAAGACCGGGTGGGTGAGGTAGTCGTCGGTGCGCAGCAGCGCCTCGGGCAGCGTGTCCTCGGCCGCCGTGTCGAGCGCCTCGATGTCGCCCTCGACGCCGAAGGCGGCGAAGACGGCCTCGACCTGAGCCCGGTTGGTGGTCTCGTCGCAGGCCAGGGAGACGTGGTCGGCGTCGACGAGGCGCAGGTTGACCCCGCCCTCGCGGGCGTCCGCGACGACCGCGGCGGCCCTGCCGGGCACGCGCGCGGTGAGGGTGTCGAAGTAGGCGCCGTGCACGATCTCGACACCGCCGGAGCGCAGTCCCCCGGCGAGGATCGTGGCGTAGCGGTGGGTGCGGCGGGCAATGGTCCGCAGCCCGTCGGGGCCGTGGTAGACGGCGTACATGCCGGCCATGACGGCGAGCAGCACCTGGGCGGTGCAGATGTTGCTGGTGGCCTTCTCGCGCCGGATGTGCTGCTCGCGGGTCTGGAGCGCGAGGCGGTAGGCGCGGTGCCCGTCGGCGTCGACGGACACGCCGACCAGGCGGCCGGGCAGGCTGCGGGCGAACTTCTCGTGCACGGCCATGTAACCGGCGTGCGGTCCACCGAAGCCCATCGGGACGCCGAAGCGCTGGGTGGTGCCGATGGCGATGTCCGCGCCCAGCTCACCGGGCGAGGTGAGCAGGGTGAGCGCCAGCAGGTCCGCGGCGACGGTGACGAGCGCGCCCAGCCCGTGCGCCTGCTCGATCACCGGCTTCAGGTCGCGTACGGCACCGGAGGCGCCCGGGTACTGGAGCAGGACGCCGGTGATGTCGCGGGCGGCGATGTCGGCCGGGATGCCCTCGCTCAGGTCGGCGACGACGACCTCGACACCGGCCGGCTCGGCGCGGGTCTCGATGACGGCGATGGTCTGCGGCAGGGTGTCCGCGTCGACCAGGAAGAGGCCCTTCTTGTTCTTGCCCATGCGCCGGGAGAGCGCCATCGCCTCGGCGGCGGCGGTGCCCTCGTCCAGCAGGGAGGCACCGGAGGTGGGCAGCCCGGTGAGGTCCGCGACCATCGTCTGGAAGTTCAGCAGGGCCTCGAGCCGGCCCTGGGAGATCTCCGGCTGGTACGGCGTGTAGGCCGTGTACCAGGCGGGGTTCTCCATGACGTTGCGCAGGATGACCGGCGGGGTGAAGGTGCCGTAGTAGCCCAGGCCGATCATGGAGCCGAGGACCTGGTTGTGGTCGGCGAGACCGCGCAGCTCGGCGATCACCTCGGCCTCGGTGCGGGCACCGGGCAGGTCGAGCGCGTCGGCGTTCTTGATCACGTCCGGTACCGCGGCGGCGGTCAGCTCGTCGAGGGAGCCGTAGCCGACCTGCGCGAGCATCTTGGCCCGCGCCTCCTGGTCGGGCCCGATGTGGCGCTGCTCGAAGGGGATGCCCGCTTCGAGCTCGGCGAGCGGAATGCGAGGGGCGGTCATGTGCGGAGGCCTCCTGGTCTGACGCGACCTGCGAGGGGCACCACGGCTCGGGTGCCCACCGGCCTCCCCCTCTGTCATCTCATACCTGAGAGCTTCACCGGGGGCCAGCGGACCCCGGCTTGCACCGTCGGTGAGGGCGGGAGCCACGGCGCCCGCCCTGCTTTCCAGAGTGACCTCGTCCGTGCGGTACGGGGGCCTGAGAGATTCCGGGGAGGAGTTGCTCCTTCGGCGCCTCCGAATGACTCGGAGGACTCTCCCGCACGGGGTCAGCAGCCGACTTCAGCCTACCAGCGGGGTCCTGAGCGCGGCGTTCGAGTGGCCGCCCGGCTGATTGTGCTCTTTTGTAGTGCTTACGGATGAGTTGCGACCATGTGGAGGGAGAGGGATCGTGCAGACCGACATCGATCCGCGCAGCCTGATCGGCCGCAAGGCGTTCGACCGCGACGGCACCAAGATCGGCACCATAGACGAGGTGTACCTCGACGACGCGACCGGCGTCCCGGAGTGGGCGGCGGTGCGCACCGGCCTCTTCTCCCGTGACGCGTTCGTCCCGCTGGGGCCCAGTGAACTGGTCGACGGCGCACTCCGCGTCCCCTTCGAACGCGCCCTCATCAAGGACGCCCCCGACTTCGGCGTGGGCCGCCATCTCTCCCCCGAGCAGGAACTCCAGCTCTACCACCACTACGGCCTCGACGTGGGCCGCTCCGCCAGGCCCACCCCGGACCGCGACTTCGGCAAGGTCGCGGGCACCGAGGAACCCTGACCCCCTGCCCTCATCCGCCGTCCGTCTCCCCCTCCGCAGCGGCCGCCTCCACCTGGGCCACGAGCGGCAGGGGGTCGGCCGGTTCCAGGCCGGCCTCGTCGGACCGGAACGTGCGTACCCGGCCCGGCGCGGAGAGCGGGGTCTCGAAGCGCACGGTGACCCGCCCGAGGCCGCTGCCCTGCACCCAACCGTGCCCGTACTCCGGGTGCCGTACGTCCTGGCCCGCCCGCCACTCCGGTGCGGCGGGCCCGGGTCTCTCCGGGCCGAAGTCGGGGGAGCTCTCCTCCGGGGCCTCCTCGGCCAGTTCCCCGGCCGCCTGGGCGAACAGGTCCTCCTGCGTGTAGTCGGCCAGCCCGGACACGCCGACGCCCAGCAGCCGCACCCCGCCCGTGGTGTCGACGGAGTCCAGCAGCCGCGCGGCCGCCTCCCGGATGACCGAGGGGTCGTCCGTGGGCCCCCGCAGCGTCTCGGAGCGGGTCAGGGTGGAGAAGTCGTACCGCCGCACCTTGAGCACGATGGTGCGTCCGGAGAGCCCGGCGCCGCGCAGCCGCCGTACGCAGCGGTCGGCGAGGCGGCGGACCTCCAGGCCGATGCGCAGCCGGTCATGGATGTCGACGGCGTAGGTGTCCTCCACCGACACCGACTTGGCCTCCCGCTCGGCCACCACCGGCCGGTCGTCGCGGGCCAGCGCCATCGCGTACAGCGCGTGTCCGTGGGCCTTGCCGAGCAGCCGGACCAGTTCGTCCTCGCCCGCCTCGGACAGCTCCAGCACGGTGGTGATCCCGGCACGCCGCAGGTGGTCGCCGGTGGCGGGGCCGACGCCGGGCAGGGTACGGACCGGCATCGGGGACAGCAGGGCGCGCTCGGTGCCCGGTTCGATGAGGACCAGGCCGTCGGGCTTGGCCCGCTCCGAGGCGATCTTGGCCAGCATCTTGGAGGCGGCGAGCCCCACCGACCCGGTCAGCCCCGTCACCGCCCGGATGTCGGCACGCAGCCGGGCCCCGGCCTCCCGCGCCGACGCCTCGTCCCAGGCGGCGTCGCCGGCCTCCAGGTCCACGAACGCCTCGTCCAGGCTCAGCGGCTCCACCAGAGGGGACAACTCCCGCAGCAGCGCCATCACCTGGTCGCTGATCGACCGGTACAGCGCGAAGCGCGGCATGAGGTAAGCGGCGTTCGGCGCGAGCCGCCGGGCCTGCGCGGTGGGCATCGCCGAGTGCACCCCGAACACCCGTGCCTCGTAGGACGCGGTGGCCACCACTCCGCGCGGCCCGATCCCGCCCACCACGACGGCCTTCCCGCGCAGGCTCGGCTTGGACGCCTGCTCCACCGAGGCGAAGAAGGCGTCCATGTCGAGATGGAGGATGGTGGGCGCGTTTCTCACAGGTCCGATGCTGCACCACGCCACTGACAACGGCCCCCGCGCGGGGACGCCCTGTGGAAAACGGTGCCGGCCGGTCTCAGACGGCGCGGTTGCGCCGCCGCGCCAGTTCGTCGGCCGGGTTGTGCCCGATCAGCGTCTCGCCGGTGTCGACGCGCTCGCCGTGGAGCTGCGACAGGGCGCTCTCCACGTCCCGCCAGACCACGCCGACGGCGATCCCGAAGATGCCCTGGCCTCCCTGGAGCAGCGCGTGGACCTCGTCCGGGGAGGTGCACTCGTACACCATGGCGCCGTCGCTCATCAGGGTCATGCGCTCCAGGTCGCGGAACCCGCGCTCCCTGAGGTGCTGCACGGCCGAGCGGATGTTCTGGAGCGAGACACCGGTGTCCAGGAACCGCTTGACGATCTTCAGCACGACCACGTCGCGGAAGCTGTACAGCCGCTGCGTGCCGGAACCATGCGCGGGGCGCACGCTGGGCTCGACCAGTCCCGTACGGGCCCAGTAGTCGAGCTGCCGGTAGGTGATCCCGGCGGCCGCACAGGCCGTGGGACCGCGGTATCCGATCTCCTCGGACGTCATGGCCGCCGCCCCTTCACCGTCAGGCACCACCGTCGGCCGCTGCGGAGCGTGATCGGCCACGCCGCCGAGCTGTGGGTGTCCCCCGCCCGGCCGAAACCGTGCGCTCGGGGGAAGGTACGGGCCGCTGTCCCCGAAACCGTGTCCGGGGGCACCCCCAGCCGTACCGTCGCCGCTCATCCTCACGCCGACCTCCGTCCTTGACCTGCCTTGTCGACGGTAGGCAGTCACCAGGGGTGCGTCAACGATCGCCACACTCGGCACGCCGAGTGATAATCACCCTGAGAGTGGTTTCTCGTGTCCCACCGCGGGGAAAGGCTAGCCGAATGCGCTCGCGGAGAGGCGTAGGACGCTCTCACAGGACGTTGGCACGTGCCCCCGCCCGGGCGTCACAGCGTGCCACGAGCCGACCGTAAGCGGACCCCTTGGTCCACCCGGCCGGCCCCCGGCCTCACTGGCTGCTGGTACCGAAGTCCTCGGGCGAGATCTGGTCGAGGAACTCGCGGAACTTCTCCACCTCGTCCTCCTGCTCGTCCGGGATGGCGATCCCCGCGTCGTCCAGCACCCCGTCACTGCCGTAGATAGGCGTGCCGGTGCGCAGGGCGAGCGCTATGGCGTCGGACGGCCGCGCGCTCACCTCGACCCCGCTGGCGAATACCAGCTCCGCGTAGAAGACACCCTCTCGCAGATCGGTGATGCGTACTTCGGTCAGCTCCTGGCCGACCGCCTCCAGCACGTCCTTGAACAGGTCGTGCGTCAGCGGACGCGCGGGAGCCATGCCCTGCTGGGCGAAGGCGATCGCGGTCGCCTCCCCCGGCCCGATCCAGATGGGGAGGTAGCGGTCGCCTCCCACTTCGCGCAGGAGCACGATCGGTTGGTTGGAGGGCATTTCGACCCGGACACCTACGACATCGAGCTCGTTCACACAGCAACCCTAGGCCGTGCTCGGGACGTTTGGGTAGTCGGGCCGGGAACAGGTGGGCGATCCGGCGCAAGCCGGCCGGGCCGGGGCACACCGCCCTCAGGGCAGCCGCACCCCGAGCGCGGCCTTCACCAGCGCCGAGTGCAGCTTCATGGTGAGCGCCGCCAGCTCCCTGGTACGGGCCTCGGCGAGCGTCCTGGTCTGCGGGTTGCGGTGCCGCTTCAGGGGGGCGACGACCTGGTCGACCAGCCCCGCCTCGCGCTCGGCGGCCGCCTTCATCACCCGCAGATGGCGGGGCTCGATGCCGAACCGGCCCAGTTCGGCCACCAGCGCGGCCACGGTGACGGCCTCGGCGTCGTACACGCCGTCGGCCAAGGGGGCGAGGAGCCCGTACGACTCCCACTCCCGAAGTTCGGCCTGGTCGATGTCGGCCGAAGCCAGCAGTTCGTCCCGGCCGATCCGGGCGACCGTGGACCGCTCGGCCTCCTCGGGCTCGGCGTCGCCGCTGCGCTGCCGGCCGACCACGGGCAGCGGGGCGGCCTCGCCGCGCTCCATGGCGTCCAGATGCTCCCGGATCACCTTGAGCGGCAGATAGTGGTCCCGCTGCATCCTGAGGACATGGCCGAGGCGTTCCACGTCACGGGGGCTGAACTTGCGGTATCCCGAGGGGGCCCGCTGCGGCTCGATGAGCCCCTCCGACTCCAGGAAGCGAATCTTGGAGATGGTGACTTCGGGGAACTCGTCGCGCAGCACGTTCAGCACCGTGCCGATGCTCATCAGCCCACTGTCCCTGGCGGCGGTACCGCTTCCGGCACCGCCGCTCGGTGTTTGAAGCATGGACCTTCCCTGGGGTTCCCCCGGACGGGCGTCCGGGGGTGGGTCAGACTCCTTGCCGGCTCGCGTAGAAGACCAGCCGGTACTTGCCGATCTGCACCTCGTCACCGTTGGCCAGCGCCACCTGGTCGATCCGCTCGCGGTTGACGTAGGTCCCGTTGAGGCTGCCCACGTCGGCCACCGTGAAGGAACCGTCGGGCGAGCGGCGGAACTCCACATGGCTGCGGGAGACCGTCACGTCGTCCAGGAAGATGTCGCTCTGCGGGTGACGCCCCGCCGTGGTCAGGTCACTGTCCAGAAGGAAACGGCTGCCGGAGTTCGGACCCCGGCGGACCACCAGCAGCGCCGAACCGACCGGCAGCGCGTCGACCGCCGCCTGCGCCTCGGGAGACAGCATCGGCATCGCCGTCTGACCGGTGACCTCGGAGTCGTACGCCTCGATGCCGGAGATGGAGATCGTGGACGTGGTCTCCGACGGACGCTCCGGCGCCACACCGGGACGCAGGGGCGCGCCGCAGTGGGAGCAGAAACGGGCGTTCTCCGCGTTGCGGTTCCCGCACCTCGTACACACCAGGGCCGACATGGACGGAGCCTCCTGCCGCGACGGTTGCCCGAAACCTATGCCGCCGCCCTGGCCAGGGTCAACGGACGCCGCGCCCTGTCCCCCGGAAGTGCCACCACCCGGACCAGCCACCTGGTCCCGGAACAGCGGACGCTGCCCTTCCTCGTCGGGCTGTGCGCGATGACGGGCCGTCGCGTTCTCGTTGCCCTCTCGCGCGCTCTTGCCGAACAACTTCCCAAACAACTTCACGGGCGATTCCCCTTGACCGAAACAGACCCGCCCGTGGGGCAGGACGAACCCAGAATGCCTACACCGACCGATCCGGACATCTTCACAACGTCCGTATCCACCCGACAGTTTCCACCACGCACCACCCCTTCGGTGCGGCGACCCCCCGCAACCTCATGCCCCCGCCCGACGCCGCCCATGCACCGCCGGTTCACCGCGAGGACGACCGAGCGTAGTCAGGCAGCTTCGCTTGCCGCAAGGCATCCACGACGATCTTGTCCGACCGCTCCACACTCACCGTGGCCTGCTCCTTCTCCAAGCTCTGCACCACCCCTCCAGGGATGTTCAACGCCGGTTCGAGGTCCTGCGGCTTGCCGATGACCTGGAAACGATAAGGGGCGTTGATCTTGTTCCCGTCGACCGCGACGCTACCGTCCGTGTCCGAGAAATAGGTGTTCGCCACCACGCGCACTCCGTTGACCTGTATCGCCTCGGCACCGGCCGCGCGCAGCTCCTGGATCGCGTCGAGCAGCATGTCGGACTCGACGGCTCCCTTCCTGTCCTGGACGGTCATCGTGATGCCGGGACCGGTCGCGCCCACGGTGCCCGCGAGTATGCCGAGTTGGCGCTCCTTCTCGGCGGTCTGCCTGCGCGCCTCCGCGGCCTGGTCGGAGCTGCTCTGCAGCTCCTGACGCTGCTTCTCCAGTCCCTGCTTCTCGTCCTCAAGACGCTGAGTACGGTCGTCCAGTTCATCGAGGATGCGGACCAGATCCTCCTGGCGGGCTCCGCGCAGCGCGCTGTCGCCGTCGCTGTTGGAGGCCACCTGCACGGCCAGCCCGAACCCCAGCCCGAACAGCAGCAGCGCCACGATGAGTTGGGCGCGCGTCAGCCGGGGCGGCCAGAGACCGTCGATCAGCCGCTGACGCCCGGTGAGCTGCGGCTGGGGCTCCTGCTCCGACACCGGCTCCGCGGGAGCGGGCTCGGGGGCCGGCCGGGGCTCGGGGGCCCGGGGCGGCAGCTCGGCGGGGAGTTCCTTGCGCAGACCGTTCTCCGGCCGCTCCTCCTGGTCGCCCATCCCGCTCACGCCCGGAAGACGTGGCGCCGGATCGCCGCCGCGTTGGAGAAGATGCGGATGCCCAGGACCACGACGACGCCGGTGGACAACTGCGCGCCCACGCCAAGCTCGTCGCCCAGGAACACGATCAGCGCGGCCACGACCACGTTGGACAGGAACGACACCACGAAGACCTTGTCGTCGAAGATGCCGTCGAGCATCGCCCTCAGTCCGCCGAACACGGCGTCCAGCGCCGCCACGACGGCGATGGGCAGATACGGCTCGACCACCACCGGAACCTCGGGCCGGACCAACAGTCCGGCCACCACTCCCACGACGAGGCCCAGTACGGCGATCACGATGTGCCCTTCTCAGTCTTCTCGGCCTGCTCGGCGCTCGGCTGTGCTGTTCGTACGATCACACTCGGTGCGGCGGGCAACCGGACGTCGCCCTCCGCGGAGATGGCGGTGCGGATACCGAAGTTGTCCTGGAGCGCGTGCAGATACAACCCGTCGGCGCTGTTCTGGAACGCGGTACTCAGCTTCTGCCCGTCCCCCACCGCCAGCACCGTGTACGGCGGCACCAGCGGCCTGTTGTCGACCAGTATCGCGTCACCCGCGGCCCTGATCGCGGACAGGGCGGTCAGCCGCTGCCCGTTGATGGACACCGCCTCGGCGCCCGACGCCCACAGCCCGTTGACCACACGCTGCATGTCCCGGTCACGCACCCGCCCGGTGTCGGAGAAGCCGGCGGACTCGCGGGGGTTCGTGCCGTCTCCCCCGCTGCTCGCCTCCTTGGCGTCGTTCACCACGAGCTTCACGCCGGGTCCGTGCACTGCGGTGGCACCCGACAGCAGACTCACGAGGTCCGCCTGACTGCCCCCGCTTAGCCGGAGCGCGGCCCGCTGCCGCGCACCCACGTCCTCACGGAGCCGGTCGACCCCGCTCTCGAGCTTGTCCGCGGCGGTGGTCTCCCGGTCGATGCGGTCGATCAGCTCCTGGCGCTCCTTGGCCACCACGGGAGCCGCGACATGCGCCTGCGACGCCCCGACCGTCACAACCAGGGCCGCGAGCACCAGACCGCCCGCGAGGCCCAGCTTGGCGCGGAGGGTCTTCGGCAGACCGCCCTCGCCCAGGGACTTCCGGCGCGCGGCGGCCTCGGCGTACCCGTCGTCGAGGCTGTGGTCCATCACGTTGGTGATCAACGACATGGAGGCGTCCGGACGCCTCGGCCGCGCGGGGCTGCTCCGAACGGGGGGTTGCTGCGGCATGCCGCACATCGTCGCATGCCGCGAGCGGTGTCTTCGAACGAGCCCCATACACCTGCCGGACAGCACCCCCGGTGGGGACACTGTCCGGCAGATTCGGAGCGTCGCGGGGATCAGCGGCCGGCGCTGTCCACCACGGCCGACCACTCGTCCAGCAGGGCCTGCGCGGAGG
Source organism: Streptomyces sp. SID1328 (assembly GCF_009865595.1). Classification (NCBI taxonomy): domain Bacteria; kingdom Bacillati; phylum Actinomycetota; class Actinomycetes; order Kitasatosporales; family Streptomycetaceae; genus Streptomyces; species Streptomyces sp. SID1328. Next base: position 11,553 of record NZ_WWKH01001068.1, read on the forward strand.
CGTCGTCCGGGCCCTCCGCCCACAGGTGCGTGACCGCCTCGGCCGGGTCGGGCAGAACCATCACCCAGCGGCCGTCGCTCTCCACGACCCGCACGCCGTCCGTGGTGTCCACGGACCGGTCGCCGGCCGCCTCGACCACGCTGCGCATGACCAGGCCCTTGACCGCCCACGGCGTCGCCAGGTCCCTCTTGAGGACGTGGGCCCGCGGAATCCGGGCGTCGATCTGGCTCAGCGTGAGCTGCGTCCGCGCCACCAGCCCGATCAGCCGCACGAACGCCGCGGTGCCGTCGTAGACGCTGCTGAACTCGGGGACGATGAAGCCGCCCTTGCCGTCACCGCCGAAGATGGTCTCCTCCTCCCCGCCGACCCGCGTGAGGTCGTCCGGCGAGGTGGTCGTCCACTCCACCTGGGTGCCGTGGTACGCGGCCACCTGCTCCGCGATCCGGGTGGTGGTCACCGGCAGCGCCACCCGGCCGCTGCGCCGCTCGGCGGCGACCAGGTCGAGCATCACCAGCAGCGCCCGGTCGTCCTCGATGATGCTGCCCTTCTCGTCCACGAGCGACAGCCGCTCGCCGACGGGGTCGAACCGCACACCGAACGCCGCCCCGGAGGACGCCACGATCTCGCCGAGCCGCTGCAGGCCCTTGCGCCGCATCTCCTCGGTCTCGGTGGGCCGGGACTCGTCCAGACCGGGGTTGATGGTCAGCGAGTCCACGCCGAGCTTGCCGAGCAGGCTGGGCAGGACCAGGCCGGCGCTGCCGTTCGAGGCGTCGACGACGACCTTCAGCCCGGACTCGGCGATCCCGGTCGTGTCCACGTTCCGCAGCAGCGACCCGGTGTACGAGTCGTACACGCTGGACGGGAAGTACAGGTCACCGATCTCGCCGGGGAACGCCCGCCGGTACTCCTGGCGCGCGAACACCCGGTCCAGCTTGCGCTGGCTGCCCTGGGAGAGGTCCGCGCCCTTGGCGTCGAAGAACATGATGTCCACGGAGTCCGGCACACCCGGCGAGGTCCGGATCATGATGCCGCCGGAGCTGCCCCGCGCGGTCTGCTGCCGGGCCACGGGCAGCGGCACGTTCTCCAGGTCGCGCACGTCGATCGCGCTCGCCTGGAGCGCCGAGATCACCGCACGCTTGAGCGCACGGGCGCCTCGGGAGTGGTCACGTGCCGTGGTGACCGTGGTGCCCTTCTTCAGGGTGGTGGCGTACGCCCCGGCCAGCCGTACGGCCAGCTCCGGCGTGATCTCCACGTTCAGGATGCCGGTGACCCCGCGCGCCCCGAAGAGGTGCGCCTGACCCCTGGACTCCCAGATGACCGAGGTGTTGACGAAGGCGCCGGCCTCGATGGTCTTGAACGGGTACACCCGGACGTTGCCCTGGATGATCGACTCCTCGCCGATCAGGCACTCGTCACCGATGACCGCGCCGTCCTCGATCCGCGCGGCCCGCATGATGTCGGTGTTCTTGCCGATCACACAGCCACGCAGATTGCTCTGCTGGCCGACGTACACGTTGTCGTGGACGACGGCCTTGTGCAGGAAGGCGCCGCTCTTGACCACCACGTTGGAGCCGATGACGGAGTGCTCGCGTATCTCCGCGCCCGCCTCGACCTTGGCGTAGTCACCGATGTAGAGCGGCCCGCGCAGCACCGCGTCGGGGTGCACCTCGGCACCCTCGGCGACCCAGACGCCGGGCGAGATCTCGAATCCGTCGATGTCGACGTCGACCTTGCCCTCGAGGACGTCGGCCTGGGCCTTCACATAGCTCTCGTGGGTGCCGACGTCCTCCCAGTAGCCCTCGGCGATGTAGCCGTAGATGGGCTTGCCCTCCTTCATCAACTGGGGGAAGACATCTCCGGACCAGTCGACGGGGACATCGGGATCGACATAGTCGAACACCTCGGGCTCCATCACATAGATGCCCGTGTTCACCGTGTCGGAGAAGACCTGGCCCCAGGTCGGCTTCTCGAGGAAGCGCTCGACCTTGCCCTCCTCGTCCACGATGGTGATGCCGAACTCCAGCGGATTCGGGACCCGGGTCAGGCAGACCGTGACCAGGGCTCCCTTCTCCTTGTGGAAGTTGATCAGCTCGGTGAGGTCGAAGTCGGTCAGCGCATCACCGGAAATGACGAGGAAGGCGTCGTCCTTGAGCGCGTCCTCGGCGTTCTTGACGCTTCCGGCGGTACCGAGTGGCTTCTCCTCATTGGCATACGTGAGCTCCATGCCGAGCTCTTCGCCGTCACCGAAGTAGTTCTTGACGAGCGACGCCAGGAACTGCACGGTGACCACGGTCTCGTTGAGCCCATGCTTTTTGAGCAACCTGAGCACATGCTCCATGATCGGGCGGTTCGCCACGGGCAGGAGCGGCTTGGGCATGCTAGAGGTCATGGGGCGCAGGCGCGTGCCTTCGCCTCCGGCCATCACGACGGCCTTCATGTCGGAAGCGTCCTCCTCGAAGAGACGACGGTCTAGCCGACTTCACCCGTCCAGATTGTCCCGCACTTTTACGTCGCGGGCCATCGAAGCGTCACGTCGTGGACGATCTCGGAGTTCCGTCGGCCAACGAGTCCGCGCGCACCAGACGGCGGACCTGGACCATATAAAGCACTCCTGCCCACCAATACAGGGTTGTACCCCACCCGGCGAACGCCCATCCGAAAACAGCGGCGAGTGACGCGATCCAACCGCTTCCGTCACTGAGCAGCAGCAACGGGAAGGCATACATCAGGTTGAAGGTGGCCGCCTTCCCGAGGAAGTTCACCTGGGGCGGCGGATAGCCGTGCCGGCGGAGGATGCCGACCATCACCAGCAGAACGAGTTCCCGGGCCAGCAGCAGCGCGGTCAGCCACAGCGGCAGGATCTCCCGCCAGGTGAGACCGAGGAGCGTGGAAAGGACATAGAGCCGGTCGGCGGCCGGGTCGAGAAGCCGGCCGAGGCTGCTGACCTGGTTCCAGCGCCGGGCGAGCTTGCCGTCCAGATAGTCGCTGACTCCGCTCAGTGCCAGGACCAGGAGAGCCCAACCATCACTCTTCGGGCCTCCGAACTCCGGCCTGAGGATCAGCCACAGGAACAGAGGGACACCGGCGAGCCGAGCCATGCTGAGGATGTTGGGGATGGTGAGGACCCGGTCCGTCTGGACGCGGGTCTCCTGGACCTCCACCCGGAAGCCTCCTGTACGAAAGTGACGACAACGCACCCTGACCCTACCGCAACGCAAAAAAGCTCCGGCTCTCGGGCTGTATGCCCAAGAGCCGGAGCTGTAAAAGGAGTTCGGCGGCGTCCTACTCTCCCACAGGGTCCCCCCTGCAGTACCATCGGCGCTGTGAGGCTTAGCTTCCGGGTTCGGAATGTAACCGGGCGTTTCCCTCACGCTATGACCACCGAAACACTATGAAACTGTCAAACCGTCATGTGTGGCACATGAGGCTGTTCGTGGTTTCAGAACCAACACAGTGGACGCGAGCAACTGAGGACAAGCCCTCGG
>NZ_WWKH01001069.1:0-28526 GCF_009865595.1 Streptomyces sp. SID1328
GCGCCCGCCGGCTCGGGCTCCTCGGCGGGCGCGGCGGCACGCGGCTCGGCGTACACCTTCAGCCCGAGTTCGACGTGGCCGTCCAGGGTGCGCAGCAGTTCCTCGAAGCAGGCGTGCTGCTCGTCGAGCATGGCGGCGACGCGCGTCTGGTCGCGGTAGACCGTGGCCAGGCGCATCGGGAGGACCGTGGCGGTGGCGAAGGCGGCGTCCACCACGGCGTGGTGGGCCCGCGCGATCGCCTCCAGCCTTTCCAGGTCTTCCAGTTGGGGTGCGAGGTGCTCCTCGGCGAACCGGTCGGCGGGGACGGCGGACACCAGGGCGGTGAGCCCCCGTCCGCCGCCGACCGTGCGTACGGTGCCGCCGTCCACCCCGGTGACCGGGGCCGTCCCGTCGAGGGCCAGGTCCCCGAGGCCGACGGCATACACGTACTCCATCTCCGTTTCACTCACCGCTGGTCTCCCGTTCCGCGGGCTCCGGCCGGGCGCCCGCGTCGGCCTCCTGGCCGGCGGGCAGCTCGGCGGCGGCGCGCAGTCGGGCGATCTCGGCCCGCAGCCGCTCGTTCTCCTCGCTCAGCGCCGGGTCGGGCGCGGCGGGAGCGGTGGCGGACGGCTGGGCGCGGGAGGAGAGCGAGGGATCGTGCTCCCACCAGTCGATGCCCATTTCCTTCGCCTTGTCGACGGATGCGACGAGCAGGCGGAGTTTGATGGTCAGCAACTCTATGTCGAGCAGATTGATCTGGATGTCCCCCGCGATCACAATTCCCTTGTCGAGGACCCTCTCCAGAATGTCGGCCAGATTGGCGCTGCTTCCCTGCCCCGCGTAGGACGGCGCGGTCCGCGGAGGGCCCGGCATTCGACCGGCGAGTGAATCGGACACGTTCTCAACCCTGTCTTTCGGCTGGTTCCCGGATCAGGCGCCCGCGTCGGCGGTGCGCCGGCGCCGGGAGGACCGGGGAGCCGTCTCTTCGTCCGCCTCGGGCTCTTCCTCGGCCTCGTCGTAGGACTCCTCGTCCTCCGGCTCGTCGGCCTCGGCCTCGTACTCCTCGGCGTCCTCGGGCTCGACGTCCTCCTCGGCCTCGTCGAGGTACTCGTCCTCGCCGTCCTCGGCGGGCTCTTCGTCCTCGGCGGCCTCGTCGGTGAACTCGTCGTCCTCGAGGTCGTCCGCGTCGGCGTCGGCCGCGTCGGTGGGCTCGCCCCCGTCGCCCTCCTCCTCGGCGCGCGGCTCGTCCTGCTCCTCCTCGCCCTGTTCCGCCTCTTCCTGCTCGATGGCGTCCTCGTGGCTGACGACCACGTCACCGTCGCGGATCTCGCCGCGCCAGCCGTCGGTGGCCTCGCCGCGCATCATGATGAACTTGCGGTAGAGCTTGAGGTCGAGCCGGGCCCGGCGGCCCTGGGCGCGCCAGATGTTGCCCGTCTTCTCGAACAGCCCCTTGGGGAAGTACTCGAGGACCAGCAGCACCTTGGTGAGGTTGTCGGTGATCGCGTGGAAGGTGACGACACCCTTGACGGTGCCCTTGGCACCTTCCGTCGTCCAGGTGATCCGCTCGTCCGGCACCTGCTCGGTGACGTTCGCCTTCCAGCTCCGGGTGGACTTGGCGACCTTCACCTTCCAGTTGCTGGTGGTGTCGTCCGCCTTCTCCACGCTCACCACGCCCTTGGCGAAGGTGGAGAACTCCTGGAACTGGGTCCACTGGTCGTACGCCTCGCGCACCGGCACGCCGACTTCGATGTCCTCGACGATGGTCACGCTCTTGGACTTGCCGCCGCCGGACTTGCGCCCCTTGCCGAACAGACCCTTGACCTTGTCCTTCACGGTGTCCTTCAGGTGGGAGACGCCCGCCGACATGGCCGCCTGGGCGGGTGACTTGCCGTCGGCCAGCGCCTGCCCGCCCTTGGCGAGGCTCTTGAGCGGGCCGCCCTCGCCCGGCGTGCCGAGCTTGGTGACGCTCTCGCCGAGCTTGTGACCCAGCTGGCTGACGGTGTGCTCGGCGCGGGCGCGCAGATAGTTGCCCAGCGCTTCCTTAAGGCGGTCGGTCGACTCGTTGTGGACGACCTCGTCCTTGGCCTTGCTCAGTGCGGAATCAGCCATTGCCGTTACCGCCGCTCTTGCGCGTGGCGGAGGAGGCCCGCTTCTTGGCGGCCCCGCCGGCGCGGGAGGCGCCGCTGCGGGAGGCGGCCGACTTCGCGGCGCCGGTGCTCTTGCGGGCAGCCGCGGTCTTGCGGCGCGTGCCCCCGGAGGCGGAGGAGCGCTGCCGCTTGGCGGGCTTCTCCTCCTCGTCGCCTTCCTCGTCCTCGGCCTCGTCGTCCTGCGGGCCGTCCAGCGCCTTGGTGCGCTGGGAGATGGAGTCGGCGAGGGAGTCGGCGAGGCCGGTGGCGCGCTTGGTCAGCGCCTCGGTGGCCGCGGCCTTCGTGGTCTCCACCAGCTCCTTGCGGACCTGGGCGTTGAGACCGGCGAGGGCGGGCGACTCGGCGAGCAGCGTGCCGATGCGGCGCGGGTCGAGGTCGAGCTTCTTGCCGGCCAGGAACATGCCCAGGCCGATGGCCATCTTGGCCTTCTTGGTCCGCCCCAGTACGTATCCGCCCACCAGGGCGGCGGCTATCTTGGCGTTCTTCGTCATTCGTTGAGCACCTCAGTCTCTGCGGGTCGTCGAGTGCGCGGTCTGGTCAGCGACTTCCTCCGTTCCCTCGCCGGTGGGCGTCGATCTCGTCCAGCCTGTCGAGCAGTTCGTCCTCGCGGCGGTCGTACTCCTCGTCGGAGATCTGGCCGCTGGTCAACGCCCGTTCCAGTTCGGCCAGTTCGCGCCGGACGGGTTCCGGGTCGTAGTACTCCTCCTCCGCGGCGGTCAGCACCTGGTCGATGACCCAGAGCGAGCCGCGCACGGGGGCGAGGGGAAAGGTCACGATGCCGGTGATGAGTCCCATTCCGGCGCTCCCTTCCGTCGTCGGCCGGGCGAGTGTGATCAGACGAAGCTGTACGGCGGCAGCGGACCGGTGAGGGTGAAGGTGTACGCGTCCCCGCGCTGGTCCGACTCGCGCTCCACGGCCTGGACGAAGCTCTCCACCCCGTCCTCGGGGACGAGGAAGGACACGTTGAGGAAGTGCGTCGAGCTGGGCTCGCCCGCCGAGAGACGGGTCGCCGCGGGCGCGAGCCGCTGGGAGAGGTCCTCGGCCTCCGCGCTGCTGCGGGCGGACACCTCGTGGGAGATCAGCTCACCGAGCGCGACCCGCTCGTCGTGCGCGCCGGACTGGTCCCGCGTGCGCTCGCGCAGTTCGCGGACCTGGTCGGACTCGGCCACGATCTCGCGCAGCAGGTCGTCCTCGTCGCGGGAGACCTTGAGGTGGTACTCGACGTGGCCGTCCAGCTCCTCGAGGCGGGCGCGGTAGCGGTCGCTCTCGGCGTCGAGCGCGCTCGCCACCTGCTCGTCGTCGGGGGCGAGCAGTCCGAAGCGCATGGGGAGGGTGGCGCCGTCGCCCATCAGGACCTCCAGCACGCGCTGGTGGGCCTGCACATCGCGGCGCTTGGCCCGCAGGCCCTCCGGCGCGTCGCTGACGACGGCGGTGAGGTCGCCGGTGCGGACGGTGCGCAGCGGTGCCGGGGTCTCGCCGACGCCGAAGACCTCCTCCAGGTGCAGCGGATGGTCGGCTCCGGTGATGCCGTAGACGTAGGTGGGCACGGATTACTCCCCGCGGTTCTGGCTGGACTGCCGGCTGGACGTGGACTTGCGCGCCGCCCGCTTACGGGGCTGCGGCTCTTCCTCTTCGGAGTCGTCGCGCTTGCTCCCGAGCGACTCGGTGAACGCCTCGACGGCTCCGGTCAGTGCTCCTTTCGACTTCCCCTTGGCCCCGCTCTCCACGGTGTCGCCGACGATGTCGGTGAGCTGGGCCGGCGCCTTGCGCCCCGACTCAAGGTCCAGCCGGTTGCACGCCTCGGCGAAGCGCAGGTAGGTGTCGACGCTGGCGACGACCACCCGGACGTCGATCTTGAGTATCTCGATGCCGACGAGGGAGACGCGCACGAACGCGTCGATCACGAGCCCTCGGTCCAGGATGAGTTCGAGGACGTCGTAGAGATTGCCTCCACCGCCCCCGCTTCCGCCGGACTGGGTGCTGGACTGCTGTACGAGTGCCATGCTGACTTCTTTCCGTTGATCCGTTCAGGACGCCGCGCGGCTCGATTCGCTGCGGCCGTCCTCTGATTCAGCGGCGGTCGATCTGACCCCGGGCGTATCGGCGTACGCGCTCGTAGGCCATGAGCCGTCCCTGCTTGTCGAGTTCGACGCGGTAGGACGCCATGACACTCATCGTGTCCGGCACCTTCTCGACCTCGACGACCTCGACGTCCGCCATCCAGCCGTCGTCGGTGGCCTTCACGGCCGAGACCGCGCTCACCTCACGCTGGAGCAGTCCGGCGAGCTGTGCGCCCGCCTGCCGCATCACGGTCGGCAGGTCCATGCGCTCGTCCGAATCCTGACCGCTCTTCTCGCTCTTGCTGTCTGTTCTGTCCACGATCCCCTCCCCTGAACGGGAGTCTTCGAGGAGGTCCTTCACCTGTCCTCTACGCCTTCCGCTTCGGTTGCCCGTGGGTCTCGCACATATGCGTGAGCGATCGAATCGAACGGCGGTGCTACTGGAGGGCAGCAGTTCAGGACGTGGCGAGGAACGCCAAGAAGCCGTCCAGCAAGGTGACTTGGGCCTCCATGGGAAAGCGGCCCGGTTCGAAAAGAGCCTGCACGACGAGGCCGTGGGTGAACGTCACGGCGGTCGCGGTGAGTTGTTCCGGGTCGGCGTACGCGGAGAGGTCGCACAGCTCGCGCGCGGCTTCGAGGCGGGGGCGGAGCGAGGAGCGCAGCCGGGCGTACCGGTGCGCCTGCTCGGTGGCCAGCCCGTCGTCGGTGAGCGACAGGTCCCAGGAACTCACCCGGACCCGGCTGCGGGCGGTGCGGTGTCCCCCGGTGTCAGCGGCAGGATGTCGAGCAGCACCGCCCGTACGGTGGCCAGGCCCGGCGCGGGGTGTTCGCGGCACGGGCGCCCGGCGGTCCGGGTCTCCAGCAGATCCAGGGCGTGGGTGATCAGGGCCCGCTTCGTCGGGAAGCAATGCATCAGCATCCCGGTGGAGACCCCCATCGCGGTGGCGACCGCCCGCAGGGTCAGCCCGCCGAACCCCTGGTCCGCGAGCACCTGCCACACGGCCCGGCTCACGTCCGCACGGCGGGCGTCATGATCTCCGGGCGCGGGCGGCATGCTGTTGGCTTACGTACCGAACGCTTGTTACCTACCCCCTCCTCGGAGGTCACCGCGCACGAACGCGTACTGCGGGTCACGGCCACCGGCCAGGAGGTGGGCGGCGTTGCCCCGGTCGGCCATCCGCAGCCCGTACGCACCCTGATCGACGCGGCCCTGGCCGAGCACGAGCACCTCTGGGCGGGCGCCGGAATGCCGCACACGGTGTTCCGGACGACGTTCCCGGAGCTGGTACGGATCACCGGCGGGGAGCCGGCCGAGGTCGCGGAGGGTTCGGCGTAGGGGCGTCTCACTCCTCGATGACGGCCACCACGTCGAGCCCCGCGTTGCGGAGGATGCGCTGGACGGTCCGGCGGGGGCCGCGGATGGTGAGTTCGGCGGGTTCCGGCCGCAGGGTGGCTCCGCGCAGGAGGGCGTAGGCGCAGGCCAGGTCGATGCGGGTCACCCGGCTCATGTCGACGGTCCAGGCGGTGGCCGTGTGGAGCGGCGGAGAGCCGAGGACCTCCTCCAGATCGCGCAGGGCTTCGGCGCCGATGTCCCCGGCCAGGATCAGCTCGGGCAGCCGGACGTCGGCGGCCGAGACCGTCAGGACAGGCCCGATGGGCGGTTCGGCTGCCATGGGGACCTCCTTCGCAGCCGGAGGCGGAACACTGCTCTGCCTCCATGGTCCCTCAGCCCACCGCGTTCACGCACACGCCCGCCACATGATCGGTCGTGCTTCTTCACCCGCGCGACGCGTCTCCGTCACCACGGTGTGAGAGCCGTCGCCCCCGAGAGGCTGAATTTGCGTCCGACCTGCGGTGACGTGTTTGGGTGGCGTGATGCGCTCCTCCACTCGCGTGGCGTCCCACCGCCCGACGAACGACCAGGACCACGCCGTATCTGACGGTCCGTCAGTGAGCTGGACCGACCCGGACGGGGAAGGTGGCGGGCAGCCTTCCGGCCGACGCGGGCGCGGCCGGAGGCGCACCCGGCGGATCAAGAAGCTGCGGCGCCTGGTGAAGGCCGGGATCGCGGTCACCGTCGTGCTGGCCTTCCTGGTGCTGGGCGACCGGTTCGCGGTGCTGTTCGCGGAGCGCGAGACCGAGGACCAGTTGCAGAAGTCGCTGCACCTGGAGGCGGCGCCGCAGGTAGAGATCGACGGCTTCCCGTTCCTGACCCAGGTCATGGACAAGCGGATCGGCACCGCGCACGTCACCGTCCCCGACCTGGCCGCCGACCGGGTGTCACTGGCGCGGGTCCATGCCACCGCCCACGACGTGCGGCTCGACGGCGAACTCCCCTCCCACCTCAAGGGCGGGACCGTCCACTCCGTCGACGGCGACGTACTGCTCTCCTTCGAGGACCTCGACCGTGAACTGGGCGCGTCGCAGGTGCGGTTCAGCAAGCTGGGGCCCGGCGCGATCAAGGCGGACGGGCAGGTGCCGGTCGGTGGACAGCGGCTCGGGCTGCACGCGGAGGTGCGCATCGGGCGGTCCGGCGACCGCGGGGTCTCCACCGACATCAGCCGCATGCGGCTCGACATCGGGGACGTGGCCGTCTTCCGGCCCGGCCGGAACGGAGGGCTCCGGCTGACTCCGAAGGCGGCGCACGCGGTGGCGGAGCAGCGGGACAAGGTGCGCGCGATGCTGGCCGTACCGGTGATCGCGGAGCGTGCCGGGATCGGCCGGTCGCAGATCCGCGAGGCCCTGCGCAGCGAGTCGGCCCTGGGGCGGCTCACCGGCACACCGGGGTTCGTGGCCAAGCTGATGAAAATCAACCTGTTCGACGTGGTCGCCGACCAGCCCGACCTGCCGGCGAAGCTCGGCGTCGACCCCGGGCTGATGGGTGCGGTCCGGGGCGTCACCGAGCCGCAGCTCGCGGATCAGCTCGATCTGTCCTTCGAGCTGCCGAGGACGCCCGGTGACATCCGTGTCCGGCGCATCACGGTGGAGCGGGACGGCATTCGGGTCCGCCTCAGCGGCGGTGCGCTGCCGTTCGGCGACACGACGAAGGCGCGGGCGGCGGGCGGACGCTGAATCAGGCGTCCGGCGCCTTGTCCGGCAGATAACTCGCCAGGCCCCGCAGGATGATCTCCAGGCCGATGTCGAACCGCTCGTCGGAGGAGCCGGTCACCATCACGTCCGCGAGCGCGCGCAGGTGGGGGAAGTCCGCCGGGGGCAGGGACGCGAAGTAGTTCTGCATCTCGCCGGCCATCTCACGCCAGTCGGGGCGGGCCGTCGAGGAGTCGCCGTCGTCCGGCCGGGCGGCGGCCCGGTCCTGCCACATGCCCTCCTCGAGCACGAAGCCGTCGATGTAGGTGGAGATGAGGTCCCCGGCCTCCGCCGCGATCCGGTCCGGCAGCCCGGCCGTGCGGAATATGGCGAGCAGCCCCTCCACGTGGGGCAGCAGTTCGGCCGTGAAGGGGACGTGGGCCATGGAGATCCGGGCGACGTCCCGGTGGGAGAGCAGGCGCTCGCGTCCGGCGCGCGCGTAGTCCCGGATCTGCTCGCGCCACCGCTCGGGGTCGGGCGCGGGCATCGTGAAGCCGTCGAAGAGCCGGGTGTACATCAGCTCCAACAGATCGTCCTTGGAGCTGACGTAGGCGTAGAGCGCGGAGACGGTGACGCCCAGTTCGGCCGCCACTTGGCGCATGGAGAGCCCGTCGAGCCCCTGGCGGTCCAGCACGGTGAAGGCGGCCTCGACGATCCGCTCGCGCGACAGGGGGATGCGCTGGGGTGCCGTCTGACGGGCGGGACGCTCGCGTTCCCAGGGGGACGGCGGAGGGGGTGCGGGGTTGCCGGCGGCCGCGTCGCTCATGGGGACAGTCTAGGGCCGTCGGAGAACAGTGTTCACGGCTGCTGAGCGGGGTTCGAGCCCAGGGCGCTCGTTTGCCGGAGCAGTTGTCCACAGGGCACCCCCACGGCGGTATACGCGATATATCTTGTTCTCGCGATCCGCTTGCGCTATATCTTAATGAACAGCGTTCTCCGGGTGAGCACTGTTCTGCTACGGTGAACATCGTTCTCCAGCTAAGGCCCCTTCCGCGAGGAGTTTTCGAATGTCCACCACCGGTGTCGCGTCCGCCGAGACGCCCACTGACTCACCAGCGCCCTACCGGTGGCGCTGGGCTGCGCTTTTCGTGATCCTCGCGGCCGAGGTGATGGACCTCCTGGACGCCGTGGTCACGAACATCGCGGGCCCGTCCATGCGCGCCGACCTGGGCGGCGGTGCCTCCACCCTCCAGTGGCTCGCCGCCGCGTACACCCTCTCGATGGCCGTCGGCCTGGTCACCGGCGGCCGCCTCGGCGACATCCACGGCCGCCGCAACATGTTCCTGGTCGGCGCCGCCGGCTTCACCGTGGGCTCGCTGCTCTGCGCGGTCTCGGTGTCGCCCGCGATGCTGATCGGCGCCCGTGTCATACAGGGGCTCTTCGGCGCGGTGATGCTGCCGCAGGGCCTCGGCATGATCAAGGAGATGTTCCCGCCGAAGGAGTCGCAGAAGGCGTTCGGCATGTTCGGCCCGGTCATGGGCCTGTCCGCGGTCTCCGGGCCGATCCTGGCGGGCTGGCTCGTGGACGCCGACTACTTCGGCACCGGCTGGCGCATGATCTTCCTGATCAACCTGCCGCTGGGCGCCGCCGCGCTGCTGGGTGCCGTGCGCTACCTGCCGAAGACCCGTTCCGAGAGCAAGCCCCGCCTCGACATCCCCGGCATGCTCCTGGTCTCCCTGGCCGCGCTGCTCCTCATCTTCCCGCTGGTCCAGGGCCGTGAGTACGACTGGCCGGTGTGGACCTTCGTGATGATGGCCGCCTCGGTCGTCGTCTTCGCCGCCTTCGCGGTGTACGAGGCGCGGCGCAGCCGGGCGGGCCTGGACCCGCTGGTGGTCATCAGCCTGTTCCGCAAGCGCGGCTTCAGCGGCGGCATGATCCTCGGCCTGGTCTTCTTCTCGGCCATGCAGGGCTTCATGCTGGTCTTCAACCTGTACACCCAGATCGGTCTCGGTTACTCGCCGCTGAAGGCGGGCCTGGTGATGGTGCCCTGGTCGGGCGGCATGATCGTCGGCTTCGGGCTCGCCCAGGCGGTCACCCGGTTCGGCCGTGCCGTGCTCCAGGGCGGCGCCCTGGTCATGGCGCTCGGCGTGTTCGCGGTGTGGCTGACCCTGGACCTCGCGGGCAGCGGTGTCGGCCCCTGGCAGCTCCTGCCCTCGCTGCTGGTGACGGGTGTCGGGATGGGCCTGCTGATGGCGCCCTTCTTCGACATCGTGCTGGCCAGCGTCGAGCAGCACGAGACGGGTTCGGCGTCCGGCACCATGACGGCGGTCCAGCAGCTCGGCGGCGCCTTCGGCGTGGCCATCCTGGGCACCGTCTTCTTCGGTCTGCTGGGCGGCGGCATCGCCACCGCCGTCGACCACCACTCCGACGGTCTGCGCAGGCAGCTGACCGCCGCCCATGTCGCGCCGGCCGCCCAGGACCGGGTCGTGGCGGATCTGCGGACCTGCGCCTCGGACGGCGCTGTCGCCAAGGACCCGGCCGCCACGCCGGCCTCCTGCACCACGCTGGAGAAGGACACCCGGTCGGTCGTCACCTCGCCGCAGGACGGCGCCCGGATACCGGCCGCGCTCCAGTCCACCGCCACGTCGGCGTTCAAGGGCGGCTTCGGCTCCGTCATGAAGACCGTGCTGTGGATCGTGGACGGGATGCTCGTCCTGACGTTCCTGCTCGCCTTCCTCCTGCCGCGCCAGGCGCGCCCCGGGAAATCCGCCGGGCACTGAGCGGGCGGACGGGCCGGGCATCCCTGGGCGGGGTGCCCGGCCCGTGCCGTACCGGAGAGGATGAGCCCGTGCTCACTTCCTACGCAGCTCACTTCGACACACCGGCCGGGTATCTCGACTTCGCGCGGTTCGGCCCGCCGTCGCGGGACGTCGTGGACGCCACCGCGCGGGCCCTGACGGAGTCCGCCCGTGCCGACCACACCACGGTGGACGGCCTGATGCGTGCGGAGGTGACCGCGCGGGACACCGCCGCCCGCCTCGCGGGGACCGACGCCCGGCACACCGTGCTGTTGCCGAACGCGTCCACCGGCCTCTTCCACGCGGCCCTCGGCATCCGGCAGGGCACGGTCCTCGTCCCGCGCAGCGACTTCCCCGCCAACCACTACCCGTGGCGCCGCACCGCGGGGCTCGGCCGGGTGACGCCCCGCTGGCTCGACCCCGGGCCCGGCGGCGGAGTGACCCCGGAGCTGGTGCGGGCCGCGCTGACCGAGGACGTCGTGGCGCTGTCGGTGAGCGCGGTGGACTTCCGCACCGGGTTCCGGGCGGATCTGGCGGGGCTGCGCGAGGCGATCGGGCCGGACCGGCTGCTGGTCGTGGACGCCATCCAGGCGTTCGGCGCGGCCGAGCTGCCGTGGGACGCGGCGGACGTGGTGGTGGCCGGCGGCCAGAAGTGGCTGCGCGCCGGGTGGGCGACCGGCTTCGCCACCCTGTCCGACCGCGCGCTGGAAACCCTGGAACCAGTGCTCACCGGCTGGACGGGCGTGGCGGAGGCCGGCCTCTTCGACGGCGCGGAGCACCCGCCCGCCCCGGACGCGGGCCGCTGGTCCATCACCAATCTGAGCCCGGTGACGGCAGCCGCGTTCGCGGCCGCCCTGGACCTCGTCGAGCGGCACACCGTGGGAGCGATCGAGGCCGCGATCGCGGAACGGGCCGGTGAGCTCACCGAGGTCGTCCGGGCGTACGGCGGCCGGGTACTCTCCCCCGCCGACCCGGCCCGGCGGGCGGGCATCCTCTCCTTCACCGTGCCGGACCGCGACCCGGCGCTGGTGGCGAAGGCGCTGCACGCCGAGGGTGTCACGCCGACGGTGCGAGCGGACTCGCTGAGGTTCTCCCCGCACGCCTCGACCCCGCCCGAGGTGTGCGACCAGGTCACCGCCGCCCTGTCGGCCCTCGGCCACTGACCGGGCCGGGGGGCCGTGCCATGATTCCTACTCGACAGTAGCTACATGTTCGCGGTAGGAGGCAGCGCAGTGGCCCGTGTGTTGAGTGTCAGCGACAGCATCGTCATCGACGTCTCGCCGGACGCCGCCTACCGGGCGGTGAGCGACCCCGGTGACATGGGCCGCTGGAGCCCGGAGAACCTGGGCACCACCCCCGGCTCGGCGGCGGGGCAGGCCGAGGTGGGCACCAGCTTCGTCGGACGGAACAAGCGCGGACGCTTCCGCTGGGTGACCCGGTGCACGGTCACGGCGGCCGAGCCGGGCCGCCGCTTCGCCTTCCGGGTCCACGCCATCGGCGTCGGCCGTCCGCGCCTGCGCGGCCCGATCGCCACCTGGGAGTACCGCTTCGAGCCGGAGGGCGAGGGCACCCGCGTCACCGAGATCTGGACCGACGACCGCCGTACCTGGCCCGACTTCGTGGCCGGCGTCTTCGACCGGATCGTCACCTCGGGCAGCACCTTCCCCGACTTCCAGACCCGCAACATCCGCAGGACCCTGGCCAACCTCAAGCGGGAGCTGGAGCGCCAGCAAGCGGCGTGAGCCGTCAGCGGCGGCGGTGGGTGTGGTTCTCCGGGTTGTCCTCCGGGGTCTGCCAGCCGACGCCCGACTGGTCCTGCGGGCCACGGCGGGTGTCGGCGCCGGGCGGCTGCGTGGACATACGGCGCGAACGCGCCCGTCGGCTGCCCAGCAGGAATCCGCCCAGCAGGATCACGGCGACGATCACGCCCACGACCAGGAGCCAGAGCGCACTCCTGCTGGACGCGGCGAGGAATTCAGCAGCGATGTTCATGCAGGTCGGTTACCCCCGCACACGCGGAGAATCCCTCTTCACCGGCCCCGTCAGCCTCCTCCGCGTCCGCGCTGCACCGAACGGAGCACCACCGCCGGGACCGCCTGCACGGCAACACATCCGCATGCCCTTCGAGTCGTGTGAATAACTTGGCGATTGTGTGCGTGTATTCGCTGGTCAGGGGTAATCGGCGGTCAGGAGGTTATGACAATGGTTCCTTTGCTTCTGGTTCTTCTGCTGGCTCTCATCCTCTTCGGCGCGGGCTTCGCCCTGAAGGCGCTGTGGTGGATCGCGGTGATCGTCCTGGTCGTGTGGCTGGTCGGCTTCTTCGTGCGCCCCGCGGGCAGCGGCGGCCGTCGTGGCCGCTGGTACCGCTGGTAGGCGGACCGCACGCACACACCGCGGGACATGACGAGGGGCCCGGCCTTCCCAAGGCCGGGCCCCTCGTCGTGCGCGGGGAGAGTCAGCGGGCGGTGAGCCGTGTCTCCGGCTCCTCGTTGCGCAGCCAGATGGTGCGCTGCGGGAAGGGGATGTCGATGCCGGCCGCGTCCAGCGCGTCCTTCACACGGCGGCGCAGCTCGCGGGTGACGCCCCACTGCTGGAGCGGGATCGTCTTCACGGCGAGGCGGACGACGACACCGTCCGCGTCCAGCGACTGCACACCCCACACACTGGGGTCCTCCAGCAGTACGGCGGAGAAGGCCGGGTCCTGGCGCAGGCTGCGGCCGGCGTCCTCCAGCACCTGGTAGACGGTGTCGAGGTTGGCGTCGTAGGCGACAGCGACATCCAGGACGGCACGGGCCCAGTCCTGGCTGTCGTTGCGGACGCGGAGAACCTCACCATTGCGGATGTGCCACAGGCCGCCGTTGAGGTCACGGACGTGGGTGAGGCGCAGGCCGATGTGCTCGACCTCGCCGACGGCCTCGCCCAGGTCGACGGTGTCACCGACGCCGTACTGGTCCTCCACCATGATGAGCAGGCCGGAGAGGTAGTCGGCGACCAGGCTCTGCGCGCCGAAACCGATGGCGAGGCCGACCACTCCCGCACTGGCCAGCAGCGGCCCGAGGGCGATGCCGACCTGGTCGAGGATCATGGCCGTACCGAGCAGGGCCAGAACGATGGTGACGCCGCTGCTGAGCACCGAGCCGATGGTGCGGGCACGCTGTTCGCGGCGCTGGGAGGAGCGGGTGCGGTCGCGCAGCAGGACGGCGGCCCCGCGCCCGACGCGGCGCGGCGGGCGGGACTCGTGGTCGTCGCCGGAGGGCTGCAGGATGTGCTGGACGACGCGGGTGATGGCGCGCTTGGCCACCCAGCGGATCACCGCCAGGACGACGACGATCAGAGCGATGCGCAGGGGGACCTCGACCAGTGCCGTGGTGTGCGCCTCCAGCCAGTTCGGCCAGGACGCGGCGAGATGCACGGCTCCGGACGCGCTGGGCTGTGGGGAAAGGTGCGGTGTCGGCACGACTACTCCGTATTCGACGACTTTCGGACTTGTCGGCCGCGTCTACCCTCGAATACGTAAGACATGATCTGAGCTGACCAGTTGGACCGGGTCCCCGGACACGCGTTGCCGGTAGCGCCCCTTAAGGTGTCGTGTGCCCGTTCCTGGCCGGGCGTTCCTCGGGACCGCCGTCTTCCGGCCCGCCGACGGTCCGGCCACGGCAGGTGACCGTCACCCGTCCCGTCGCTCCCCCCACCCCCGGCGACCCACTGGAAAGAGCAGCCTCCGCCATGTTCACCGACACCCCCATCTTCAGCCGTCTCGTCGCCGAGCGCGGTGACGTCCCCGCCGAGGTGCGGGGCGAAGCCGACCGCATACACCGCGACCTGGCACGGGTGATGCCCCCGGGCACCGGTCTGCCCGGCGCCCGGCCGCACACGCCCGGCCCGATGGGACCGCCCCTCGGCCGCTGACCCGGCTACCCCACCCTGCGCAGGCGCACCAGCGCGCTCGCGCAGTCGCCGTCCGGCAGGTCGGGGACGGGCAGGCCGAAGCCCATGAGGGTCGCCCCCGACCATTCCGCGGCGGTGTCCTCGTCCCGGTAGCGGGCGCCGGGGTCGAGGCCCCGCAGCCGGAGCGGTGGGTGCGCCGGGCCGAAGGAGGCACTGGGCCGCCACACCAGCACCACCGTCCGGTCGGCGTCGGGACCGGCGTACTGGACGGCGGTGAGCGCGCCTTCGCCCGGTGCGAGCAGCCGGTACTGGTGGCCGTGCTGCACCAGCGGGCGGATGTCCTTGTAGACCCCGATCAGGCGGGCGGCCTCGGCGAGTTCGGCCGGTGTCCACCGGTCCAGGTCGCCGCCGATGCCCAGGACGCCCGCCATGGCCGAGTGGAAGCGGAAGGCCAGCGGCACCCGGCGGCCGGTCAGCGGGTTGGGGCTGTCGGTGACCCACGCCGACATGACGCGGGCCGGGTAGAGCTGGCTGAAGCCGTGCTGGATGGCGAGCCGTTGGACGGCGTCGGTGTTGTCCGAGGTCCACACCTGGTCGGTACGGGCGAGCATGCCGAGGTCGGTCCGGCCCCCGCCGCCCGCGCAGGACTCGATCCGGAGCCGGGGGAATTCGGCGCGCAGCCGGTCGAGCACCCGGTGCACCCCGCGCGCGTGCTCGATGTGCGCCCGCCGCGCGTCCGGCCCGCCGCTCCGCGCGCCCGCCTCGGTGAAGGACCGGTTGAAGTCCCACTTGAGGAAGTCGACGGTGTTCTCGGCGACGACCCGGCGCAGCCAGTCGCTCGCCCACTCGGTCACCTCGTGGCGGGAGAAGTCCAGCACGAGCTGGTGGCGCAGCGTGGTGGCGGTGCGGTCGGGGAGATGCAGTGCGTACTCGGGGTGACGGCGGTACAAGTCGCTGTCCGGGTTGGTCATCTCGGGTTCCACCCAGAGCCCGAACGCCATGCCCAGCCGGTGCACCTCGTCGGCCAGCGGACGCAGTCCGCGCGGGAACCGGCGGGGGTGCGGGGTCCAGTCGCCGAGGCCGGAACGGTCGTCGTCGCGGCTGCCGAACCAGCCGTCGTCCACCACGAACAGCTCCACCCCGAGGCCGGCCGCCCGCCGGGCCAGCCTCAGTTGGCCCTCCTCGGAGGTCTCGAACCCGGTCGCCTCCCAGGAGTTGTAGAGGACGGGCCGCAACTCAGCGGGGCGGGGCAGGACATGACGCCGGACATAGCCGTGAAAGGCGCGGCTGGCGGCACCGAAGCCGCCCGTGGCGTGCACGGCGACGCTGACCGGTGTGACGTGCCGTCGGCCGGGGGCCAGGACGATCTCGGCCCCCTCGTGCCCCTCCCCCAGCACCACGCTCACCTCCCCGGCCGCCGTCCGCTGCACGGTGAGACGCCAACTGCCGCTCGCCGCAAGGGCAGTGGCCCACACTTCTCCCTGCTCCTCGTCGGCGGCACCGGTGTCCAGGGCGACCCAGGGGTTGGCCTGGTGACCGGTGTGGCCGCGCCTGCTGGTCAGCGTGGTCTCCCCCACGGCCATCTCGGTACGCGCGAGCCGGTGCTCGTCGGACCAGCCCCCGTGCACGGCCGACATCCGCCACCGCTGCCGCCGGGGCAGGGGCCAGTGGGCGGCGGCATGGCGTACGAGGAGCAGCGAGCCGGTGGCGCCGGTGTGCTCGAACTCCGTCCAGCGTTCGATGACGTCGGCGCCGGGCGGCACCCGGTAGTGCGTCCGCCACGCCAGCGGCCGCACCCGGTCCCGCAGCGAGACGGCCAGATGCCCCGCCCCGGCCACCCGGACCGCCGTGACCTCGGGCTCGACCGGACTCTGCCCGTCGGCGAACCGGACCTCCAGCGCGGGCATCCCGAACCGGGCACCGCCCTCGACGGGATACTCCTCCACCCCGTCGAAGCGCCCGGCGAAGCTGTTGTCGTGCTCACTCCGCACGGGCAACCCGACCGCGTCCCGCAGGGGCACATGCGCACCCCAGTGCACATGCAGCACGGCACCCCGCGAGCGGTCCACCCGCAGGACGTAACAGGTGGTCCGGGTCCGCAGCACGACGGTGCCGCTGGGCTCGTCGTACTCCACGGGCAGCACCCCGTCACTCATGTTCGCGCACGACGACCACTCCCCCGGCGGGGACCAGGGCGCCGGAGTCGCCGACCTCGGCGTCCAGCAGCCCGCTGCCCCGCACCGGGACCGTCATGTCGTCGTCAGTGTGGTTGATCAGGAACAGATAGCTGCCCTGCGGCCCCGTACGACGCACCGCCTCGACCCCCTCGGCGGCGACGGGACGCACACCTGCCTCCTCGGCCAACGCCCGCATCAGCTCGCGCAGGGCGCGAGCCGAGGGACGCGTGGCGACGTACCGCGCGCTGCCCCGGCCGTATGCGTGGCGGGTGACGGCCGGACCGCCGGCGGCCGGACCGCCGCCAGGCTTGTCCACGAAGCGCAGTACGACGGAGCAGCCGCGCGGCTCGACGCGTTCGGCCCAGTCGTGCGCGAGGGTGCCGTCGTCCAGCCGGGCGGTCTCGCCGGGCCTGAGCGGCAGATACTCGTCGACGCGCAGCCCGAGCACATCGCGCAGGGCACCTGGGTAGCCGCCGGGCCGTACCCGGTCCCAGTCGTCGACCACCCCGCTGAAGCAGCCGACGGTCAGGTGGCCGCCCTGGCGGACGTATCCGTCGAGGTTGCCGGCGTCCTGGTCGGAGAGCAGATACAGATTCGGGGCGACGACCGCACGGTAAGGCGTCAGGTCGGCGCCCGGCGGGACCACGTCGCACGTGAGGTTGAGCGACCACAGGGCCGCGTACCAGTCGCGCACCAAGTCCAGGTAGCGCAGCCGGCCGGAGGGGCGGGCCTCCAGTTCCAGCGCCCACCAGTTGGGCCAGTCGAAGAGGAGGGCGACCTCTCCCCGCACGCGGGTCCCGGCCACCTCGCCGAGGGCGGAGAGTTCGGCGCCGAGAGCGCGGACCTCGCGCCAGATGCGGGTGTCGGTGCCGCCGTGCGGGAGCATCGCGGAGTGCCACTTCTCGGCGCCGGCCGTGGACTGCCGCCACTGGAAGAACAGGGTGCCGTCGGCGCCCCTGGCGAGGTGGGTGAGGCTGTTGCGGCGCAGCTCACCGGGCCGCTTGGCCACGTTGACCGGCTGCCAGTTGACGGCGGAGGTGGAGTGCTCCATGAGCAGCCAGGGGTGGCCCCCGGCCACGCCCCGTGCCAGGTCGGCGTTGAGGGCGAGGTCGATGTGGCCCTCGGGGTCGGCGGCGGTGAGGTAGTGGTCCACGGAGACCAGGTCGCACTCGGGGGCGAAGGCGTACCCGTCGGCCTTCTTCTCCAGGGTGCCCATGACGTTGGTGGTGACGGGGACGCCGGGGGCGAGCCGCTTGAGCAGGGCCCTCTCCGCGCGATGCCGGGCGAGGAGGGCCTCGGAGGAGAAGCGGCGGAAGTCGAGTTCCTGGCCCGGATTGCGGAACGCGGTGGTGTCGCGGGGCGGGTCGATCTCGTCCCAGTCGCCGTAGCGCTGGCTCCAGAAGTCGGTGCCCCAGGCGGAGTTGAGTGCGTCCAGGGTGGCGTACCGCTCCCTGAGCCAGATACGGAAGGCGACCGCGCTGGTGTCGCAGTGGCAGAGGGCGTTGTGGTTGCCCCACTCGTTGTGGACGTGCCACAGCGCGACGGCGGGATGGTCCGCGTACCGCGTGGCCAGCTCGGTGACCAGGGCGTCGGCGGCCTCGGCGTAGGCCGGGCTGCTGGGGCAGAAGACCTGCCTGCTGCCGTGGGCGAGCCGGGTGCCGGAGGCGGTGACCGGCAGGGCGTCGGGGTGCAGCTTGGTGAACCAGGGCGGGGGCGCGGCGGTCGGGGTGGCGAGGTCGACGGCGATGCCGTGGGCGTGCAGCAGGTCGAGCACCTCGTCCAGCGGCTCCCAGTCGTACACGCCGGGTCGCGGCTCGATCCGGGACCAGGAGAACACGCCCACGGTCACGAGGTTCACGCCCGCCTCCCGCATGAGGCGGACGTCCTCCCGCCAGACCTCGCGGGGCCACTGTTCGGGGTTGTAGTCGCCGCCGTAACCGATGCCGCCCAGCCGGTGGTTGAGCGCGGTGAGGGGGTGGGTCATGACTTCACCGCCCCGGCGGAGAGCCCGGCACGCCAGTAGCGCTGGAGGAGGAGGAAGGTGAGCACGATGGGCACGACGGAGACCAGGGCTCCCACGAGGGTGAGGGTCTGCAGGACGGGCAGCCGGCTGGTCTGCGTCTGCCAGGTGTACAGACCGAGGGTGACGGGATAGAGGCCGTCGTCCTGGAGCATGACCAGGGGCAGCAGGAAGTTGTTCCAGATGACGACGAACTGGAACAGGAACACGGTCACCAGCGCCGGCGACATCATGCGCAGCCCGATCCCGGTGAAGATCCGCAGCTCCCCCGCGCCGTCCATCCGGGCGGCCTCGATCACCTCGTCCGGCACGGACGCGGCGGCGAAGACGCGGGACAGATAGACGCCGAACGGGCTGACGACGCTGGGCAGGAAGACCGACCAGAACGTGTTGGTGGCGTCCACCTCGGCGAACATCAGGAACAGCGGCAGCGCGAGGGCGGTCGCCGGTACGAGAACCCCGCCGAGGATCACCGAGAAGAGCAGCTCACGTCCCGGAAAACGGTACTTGGCCAGGGCGTACCCGGCAGCGGCCGACAGCCCGGTGGCGACGGCGGCCCCCGCGCCCGCGTACAGCAGGCTGTTGAGCAGCCAGCGCGCGAAGACGCCGTCCTGCTGCCGGAAGAGCGCGGCCAGGTTGGCGCCGAAGTGCCAGTGCGTGGGACGCAGTCCGGGGGTGTCGACGAGATCGCCCTGGCTCTTGGTCGCGGCGACCAGCAGCCAGTAAACCGGGAGCAGCATGTAGCAGGCGGCCAGGGTCATGAAGGCGACGGCGGCGGCCGTGGAGGCGCGGCCGGTTCGGGTGGCGTGGGCGCCGTCGGTACGGGTGAGCAGGCTCATCCCTGCCTCCTGGTGGTGAGGCGGAGGAAGGCGAAGGACAGCGCGAAGGTGACCGCGGCCAGCAGCACGGAAAGCGCGGCGGCTCCGCCGTAGTCGTCCCCGGCCGTGAGGGAGTAGGCGGCGAGGTTGGGGGTGTAGGTGCTGGTCACGCTGGTCGAGATGGACCGGAACACCTGTGGCTCGGTGAAGAGTTGCAGGGTGCCGATGATGGAGAACACCCCGGTGAGGACGAGCGCCGGGCGGATCAGCGGGACCTTGATGCGCAGCGCGGTGGTCCAGCCGTTCGCCCCGTCGACGCGGGCCGCCTCCTCGACGTCGGCGGGGAGCGCCTGGAGCGCGGAGTACAGGATGAGCATGTTGTAGCCGGTGTAGGTCCAGGTCACGACGTTGCCGATGGACCAGAGCACCAGGTGGGGTCCCAGCAGGTCGGCCTGGATGCCCGCCGACTCCAGCAGGGCGGTGATCGGAGAGAGTCTCGGGTCGTACAGGGAGGCCCACATCAGCGCGGCCACGACGCCCGGAATGCCGTACGGCACGAAGTACACCAGCCGGAAGAACCGCTTCAGGCGGGCCACGGCCGAGTCCAGCAACAGGGCGAGGACCAGGGCGAACAGCAGCATCACCGGGATCTGCACGAGGGCGAAGAGGCCAACCCTGAGGACGCCGTCGGCGAAGTACGGCTCCCGGACGACGTCGGCGTACTGCTCGAAGCCGGCGAACACCGAGTGGGTGCGGCCGAAGGTGCCGCCGGTGCGCGCGGTCCGGTGCAGGCTCTGCCAGAAGGCGTAGCCGACCGGCAGCAGGGTGAACAGGACGAAGGGCACGAAGAAGGGGGCGAGGAAGCCGTACGGGGCGAGGGTCCGGCGCGGCGGCCGGTCAGCGCGAGACATCGAGGGACTGCTTGCGCAGGGAGTCGGCGCTGTCGGCCGCGGTCCGCTTCAGCACGTCACCGAGGGTGCCCTTGCCGGCGGTGACGTCCGAGGTGCCGTCGCTGAGGAAGCGGTAGGTGTCGGTCATCGTGGGTCCCCAGGTGAAGCCGGTGTCCACCTCGGCGGACGCCTGCTTGAAGACGTCGAAGATCTTCTGGTCGCCGTAGAAGCCGACGGGCTTCTTGAGGGCCGGCAGGGTCAGGCCGGTCTTGGCGGCCGGGTAGAGGCCGCCGGACCGGTTGAGGATCTCCAGGGCCTCGGGGTCGGTGTTGAGCCAGAGCGCGAACTCGGCCGCCTCCGCCGGATGCTTGCTGCCGGAGAGGACGGCGGTGGTGGAGCCGCCCCAGTTGCCGGCCCGCTGGTCACCCTCCTGCCACTGGGGCATGGGAGCCACCGCCCACTTGCCCTTCGTGGACGCCGCGTTGTCCCGGATGGTGCTGTATCCCCACGCGGCGCTGATCCAGCTGACCACCTCGCCGGAGTTCCACGCCTTGTACAGCGCGGGCGAGAAGCCCTGGAGGTCGGTGGCGACGAGCTTGTCGTCGATGAGCTTCTGCCAGTAGTCGGCCACTTGGCGGCTCTCGGGCCGGTCGACGGTGACCTTCCAGGCGTCGCCCTCGCGCTCGAACAGGGTGGCCTTGTTCTGCCACAGCAGGCCGGTGAACCAGTTCGGGTCGGTCTGCGAGAAGTGGGTGATGTACTTGCCCGCCTTCTTGAGCACGCGGGCGTCGGACTCGTACTCCGCCCAGGTGGTGGGGGCCTTCAGGTGGAGCTTGTCGAAGATGTCCTTGCGGTAGTACAGCGCCATGGGGCCGGTGTCCTGGGGTATCGCCCAGACGCCGTCCTTGCCGTGGGCTCCGAAGTCGACCTGCGACCAGGTCCAGTCGACGAACTTGTTCTGCGCCCGGGCCACTCGGGGACAGGACTGGATGTTCTTCAGGCCGCCCTTGAGGCGGAAGCTGGCCAGGGAGTCGTACTCGATCTGCCCGAGGTCGGGGGCCTTGTCCGCCTTCAGCGCGTTGGACAGATTCTGGTAGGTGCCCGCGTTCCCGGCCGGGGTCGTCCGCACCTTCACCTGCACGTCGGGGTGTTCGGCGTTCCAGACGCGCACCGCCCGGTCCATGCCGGGCACCCAGGACCAGTACTGGAGGGTGACCTTGCCGGAGGCGGGCTCGCAGGAGGAGCCGGCCGCGCCGTCGTCCCCACCGCCCCCGCCGCCACAGCCGGCCACCGCCGTGAGCGCCAGGACCGCCGCACCGGCCAGGCATCGTCTTGCGGTGGACATGCGAACGGACATCACCATGAGGGTGCTCCTTGCGCCGAGGGTCGCGCTCCGGGGACGTGGTGGGCGCAACCTTCACGACAGGAATCCCCAGAAGTCAATGCTCCTGCGGAAACCGACCGG
The DNA here is from genome assembly GCF_009865595.1 of Streptomyces sp. SID1328. Classification (NCBI taxonomy): domain Bacteria; kingdom Bacillati; phylum Actinomycetota; class Actinomycetes; order Kitasatosporales; family Streptomycetaceae; genus Streptomyces; species Streptomyces sp. SID1328. Next base: position 21,270 of record NZ_WWKH01001069.1, read on the forward strand.
CGCCGACACCGCGTCGTGAGCATGGAATCCGCCCGTAAAAAACGCGCTGAACTGCACTTACTGTGCACGGCACGCCAGTTGAAAACAATGGACGGAATCGATTACGCAACATCCCGCACGGGTACGGCCGACGACGCGCTGACTCAGACCGAGGCGCGGGCCACGAACTCCGCCTTCACCCGCACCGTGCGGTGGGCGGTGCGGCCGTCCAGCCGCTCGCGGAGCAGGCGGGCGGCGGCGCGGCCGACCTCCTCGGCGGGGTAGCGGATCGTGGTGAGGCGGGGCTGTACCAGGGAGGCGAAGGCGGCGTCGTCGTGGCCGACGAGCGCGACTTCGCCGGGGATGTCGATGCCCAGTTCACGGGCCTTGTCCAGGGCGCCGACCGCGATCACGTCGTTGGCGCAGAACACCGCGTCGGGACGGTAGCGGCGGTCCATCAGCTCGGCGAAGCCCTCGGCACCGGCCTCGCGGGTGTGCTCGCCGCGCACCACGAGGTCGCCGGGCAGGGCGGTGCCGTACTGGCGGGCCAGCGCCCGGAGCAGTTCCAGCCGGGGGTCGCCGCCGGTGGCGTCGCGGGGGCCCGCGATCATCGCGATGCGGCGGCGCCGGGCGGCGGTCACCAGCTCCAGCGCCTGCCGGGTCGCGGCCCGCGCGTCGGGGGCCACCTGGTCGACGGCGCCGAAGGGCACGTCCGCGCTGACCACGGCCGGTATGCCCGCGTCGGTCAGTACGCCGAGGTCCTTCGGCAGCAGCCGGAACGGCGTGATCACCACCCCCGCGAAGCGCTGCTGCACCGCCTCCGCGAGCAGCGCCCGCTCCTCCTCGCGCCGGGCCCGGGTGTCGCACACGACGACATGCAGACCGAGCCCGCGCAACTCCTCCTGAAGAGTGGCCGCGAGCTGGGCGAAGAACGGGTTGGCGATGTCCGGCACGATCAGCGCCACCAGACTGGACCGCCCGGTACGCAGGCTGCGGGCGGCCGTGTTGACGACGAAGCCCAGCTCGGCGATGGCCGCCTCGACGGCCGTACGGGTCTCGGGGGCGACGGCGCGCTTGCCCGACAGCACGTACGACACCGTGGCGGAGGAGACTCCGGCTGCACGGGCGACGTCCGCCATGGTGACCCGCTCCCGCACCACTCCCACCCCTTCCGCGCGGTCACCCTACTTCACCTCGGGGAACGCGCCCGGTCTCAGCGCTCCGCGGCCAGTTCGTGGTTCAGGGCGCCGAGGAACTCGGCGACGGTTTCGAGCTGCTCCGGGGTGAAGCGGCGGCGGGCCGCCTCGGTGCCGCGGGCGAGGGGGGTGAAGTACTGGCGGGCGAGGGTACGGGCGGCGGGGTTGTAGTGCAGGTGGACCACGCGGCGGTCGGCGCTGTCACGGGCGCGGGTGATGTGGCCGGCGCGTTCGAGGCGGTCCAGGCACGCCGATACGGCGCCCGAGGTGAGGTTGAGGCGCTCGCGCAGCCGGGAAGGGGTCATGGGCTCGCCGTCCAGGGCCGAGGCGTCCATGATCGCGGCTAGCGCGTGGACGTCCGTGGCGTGGAGGCCGTGCGCCTGGGCAAACGCGTGGGCGATGCGGTTTATCTCGCTGTTCAGGGTGCGCAGGAGGACGGCGTACCCCTGGAGGTCGCTGGGAGGACGCTTCTCCGCGCGTTCGGGCTGCATGACTCCAAGGATATGATCTCCAGATACCTCTACCATTGAGATACTTTATGGTTGAGGTACCTTGCCCGGCATCCGCCCACTCCTCCCTGGGGAGCGCATGAACCCCGTACGCCGACCCGTCCGCTGGCTGGTCCCCCTCGTCCTTGTCCTCGTCTGGCTCGCCCTCGGCGGGGCCTTCGGCTCCTACGCGGGCAAGCTGGGCGAGGTGTCGACCAACGACCAGACCGCGTTCCTGCCGCGCAGCGCGGAGTCCACCAAGGCCGTCGACCTCCAGAAGACCTTCGACCGGCAGGAGACGCTCCCGGCCGTGGTGGTCTGGACCGGCAAGGACGGCGGGAAGATCACCCCGGCCCAGCGCGAGGCGGCCACGCGGGCGCTGGCGTCGCTCGCCGGCACCGACGGTGTGGTGGGCCGCCCGTCCCCCGCGCTCCCCGCCAAGGACGGGGCCGCGCTGGAGGGTGTGGTCCCGCTCAGCCCGGAGCTGGGCGAGAAGGTGACCGATGTGGTGGACCGGGTCGAGCGGACGGCGGCGGGTGTGGCCGGCACGCGTGCCCAGGTCGCCGGTCCGGCCGCCACCCAGGCCGACCTCACTCACGCGTTCGGCGGTATCGACGGCATCCTTCTGGGTGTGGCGCTGGCGGCCGTGCTGGTGATCCTGCTGCTGGTGTACCGCAGTGTGCTGCTGCCGTTCGTCGTCATCCTCGGCGCGGTGTTCGCGCTCGGCATCGCCTGCGCGATCGTCTACGTCCTCGCCGACCACGGTGTCGTACGGGTGGACGGGCAGGTGCAGGGCATCCTCTCGATCCTGGTGATCGGCGCGGCCACCGACTACGCCCTGCTGCTCACCGCCCGCTTCCGGGAGGAACTGGCGCGGGGCGCCCAGCGGGCGGAGGCGGCATGGGGCGCGCTGCGCAATTCGTTCGGCGCGATCACCGCCAGCGCCGCCACCGTGGCGCTCGGGCTGCTCGCGCTGCTGCTCAGCGACCTGACGAACAATCGGGCGCTGGGCCCGGTGGGCGCGATCGGCATCGGATGCGCGGTGCTGTCCACGCTCACCTTCCTGCCCGCGGTGCTCGCCCTGCTGGGCCACGCCGCGTTCTGGCCGGCCAAGCCCCGCCCGGCGGACGCGGCGACGGGCGGCCACGGCCTGTGGCGCCGGGTGGCGCACCGGGTCGACAGCAGCCCCCGGAAGGTGTGGCTGGCCACCTGTGTCGTGCTCGTCGTGGGCGCGGCGTTCTTCCCGGCGCTCAAGTCGAAGGGTGTCCCGCTGGACGAACTCTTCGTCAACGACGCCCCGTCCGTCTCCGCCCAGCAGACGCTCGGCCGGCACTTCCCGGGCGGCTCCGGGCAGCCCGTGGTCGTCATCGCGGACGCGGCCAAGGGCGCGGAGGTGACCGCGGCGGCGGCGAAGACGCCCGGCGTGGCCTCGGCCGCCCCGCTGAGCGCGACCGGCAAGCCGGGGGGTACTCCTCGGGTGGTGGACGGACGCGTACGCGTCGACGCGACCCTGACCGACGCGCCGGACAGCGACGCGGCCAAGGCGACCGTCGAGCGGCTGCGCGACCGGCTGCACGCGCTGGACCCCGGCTCGCTGGTGGGTGGTTACAGCGCCCAGCAGTACGACACCGAGCGCACCGCCGAGCACGACCGGAACGTGATCGTCCCCGTCGTCCTGCTGATCATCCTGGTGATCCTGATCGCGCTGCTGCGCTGCCTGCTGCTGCCGGTGCTGCTGGTGGCGACGGTCGCGCTCAACTACCTGGCCACGCTGGGCATCGCGGGCCTGGTCTTCCGCCACGGCTTCGGCTTCTCCGGCACGGACGCCTCGGTCCCGCTGTACGGGTTCGTGTTCCTGGTCGCGCTCGGCGTGGACTACAACATCTTCCTGATGTCCCGCGTCCGCGAGGAGACCGTCCGCCACGGCACCCGCGAGGGCATCCTGCGCGGTCTGATCGCCACGGGCGGCGTCATCACCTCGGCCGGCGTCGTGCTCGCCGCGACCTTCGCCGCGCTGATCGTCATCCCGCTGGCGTTCCTCGTCCAGATCGCCTTCATCGTCGCCTTCGGCGTCCTCCTCGACACCCTCGTCGTCCGCTCCCTCCTGGTCCCCGCCCTGGTCCGTGACATCGGCCCGGCGGTGTGGTGGCCGGGCAAGCTGTCCCGCGAGCGACGGGCCCCGCAGGAGCGGGAGTCGACGGAGGACCGCGTGGAGCAGAAGCAGTAGCCCTCTCCGGTCGCGGCTACGCCGGACCCAGGCGTCCGCGGAGGAGGCAGAACTCGTTGTCCTCCGGGTCGAGCAGGACGTGCCAGGACTCCTCGCCGGTCTGGCCGATGTCGGCCGGGCGGGCGCCGAGGGCGAGGAGGCGGTCGAGTTCGGCGGGCTGGTCGCGGTCGGTGGGGCTGACGTCGATGTGGAGGCGGAGCTTGGCGGGGCGGGGGTCGGCGGTGGGGCTGAGGACGAGCGTGGGCTGCGGGCCGCCGAACCCGGCGCCGGGCGGGCCGATCTCGATGCTGCCGTCGTCCTCCCGGCCGAGTTCCACGTAGCCCAGTACGTCGCTCCAGAACGCGGCGAGTCGCTCCGGATCGGCGGCGTCGATGACCAGCTCACTGATGCGGCATGCCATGCGCGCCAGTGTACGGAGAACGGGCGAATCCGGTGGGCCCGAAGGAAGCCGGACGTGCCGTACCGGGGAGCCTTCCTTGCATGACCCTCACCGCACACATCGACACCACGCGCCCGGTGGCCACGCTCATCAACGTGTTCACCGTCACCCCGGACCGCCAGGTCGAGCTGATCGACCTCCTCTCCCGCGCCACGGAGGAGACGATGAAGCATCAGCCCGGCTTCGTCTGCGCCAACTTCCACGCCTCCCTGGACGGCGAGAGTGTCGTCAACTACGCCCAGTGGGAGACCGAGGAGCACTACCGCGCGATGCTGGCCGACCCCGAGGCCAGGGTGCACATGGACAAGGCGGCCACCATCGCCACCCACGTCCAGCCACGCCTCTTCCGCGTGGAGTCGGTCCACGCGAGCTGACGGACCCCAGCCTCAGACTCTCCTCAATTCCCTTGGCAGCACCGGCACATGACCACCACGATCGGCCGTATGACAGGACTCACGGGACTCACCGGGGGCCGGGCCTTCGTGCTGCCGCTCAAGGACTCGGACGCGATTCTGGCGGCGGTGCGCCGAGCGCTGGCGGACGCGCCGCCGGAGGAGCGGCCGGGGCTGGAGCGGGCCGTCGCGCTCGTGGAGTCCACCGCCGCCGCCTCCGAGGACGCGCTGTGCGCCCGCTGGGTCCGCGTCCGGCTGGCCGACAGCGGCTTCACCGGTGACATCGCCTCGATGGCCGCCCTGCGGGCCCTGCGCAGGGCCGAGCCGGCCCTCGGCCTGCTGACGGCGGTGGAACTCCAGAAGAAGGCGGTGGCTCACCCGGAGTGAGGGGCGTCCCCCAGTCCGAGTTCCCGCTCGCCCAGCGGGGCGAAGAAACGCTCCACATCGGTGACTTCCGCCAAAGTCGCGGGCGACCAGCGCGGCGAGCGGTCCTTGTCGATGATCTGGGCCCGGACGCCCTCGACCAGGTCGGGCGTGCTCAGGGCCGCGCAGGAGACGCGGTACTCCTGGTCGAGGACCTCCTCCAGGGACCCGAGCCGGCGAGCGCGGCGGAGGGCGGCCAGGGTGACCTTCAGCGCGGTGGGTGACCTGGTCAGCAGGGTGTCGGCGGCCGACTTGGCCTCGGGCGAGCCGTGCTCCCGCAGCCGGGCGATGATCTCCTCGACCGTGTCGGCGGCGTAGCAGGAGTCGATCCACTCCCGCCGGTCCGCCAGCTCGCCCTCCGGCGCCGGACGCCCGTGCCGGGCGAGCGCCTCCGCCACGTCGAGCGCGTCGAGGCCGGCCACCAGGTCGGGAAGCGCGGCGGACGGTACGTAATGGTCGGCCAGCCCGCACAGCAGCGCGTCCCCCGCGCCGATCTGCGCGCCGGTGAGCGCGAGGTGGGTGCCCAGCTCGCCGGGAGCCCGTGACAGCAGGTAGGTGCCGCCCACGTCCGGGACGAACCCGATGCCGGTCTCGGGCATGGCGATCCGGGACCGCTCGGTGACGATCCGGACGCTGCCGTGCGCCGAGATGCCGACACCGCCACCCATCACGATCCCGTCCATCACGGCCACGTACGCCTTGGGATAGCGGGCGATCCGCGCGTTGAGCCGGTACTCGTCCCGCCAGAACTGCGCCGCGGCGGTGCCGTCGCCGTCACGGGCGTCGTCGTGGACGGCGCGGATGTCACCGCCCGCGCACAGCCCCCGCTCCCCCGCCCCCGTGACGACCACCGTCTGCACGGTCGGGTCCCGCTCCCACTCGGTGAGCGCCTCGTCGACGAGCCGGACCATGTCGTGGTTCAGCGCGTTGAGCGCCTTGGGGCGGTTCAGCGTGAGGTGGGCGGCCCGGCCGATGGTGTGCACCAGTACGGGAGCCTCGGCGCCGGTCATCCGATCGCCTCCAGCAGGCCGTGGGCCACGATGACGCGCATGATCTCGTTCGTTCCTTCCGGGTCCGGTGGACAAGCGGGACACCGACGATCTTGCCTCCGCGGGAGCCTCCGGCGACACCCCCGACTTTGGTGGAATATTCAACAACCCCGAGGTTGCTGTACCCGCCGAAGGAGGTCTCAGGTGGACACCAAGTACTACGACCACGGCACCGCCGCCGAGCGCTGGGAGCGGGCGGGGATGTTCTTCGACGCCAAGGAGTACACGAACGCGGCCCGTGTGCTCACCGGGCTGGTCGAGGAGGTCCCGGAGCAGACCGCGCCCCGGCTGCTGCTGGCCCGCGCCTACTACCACTCCGCCCAGCTCGGCCGCGCCGAGGCGGAGCTGCGGATCATCGTGGAGCGGGACCCGGTGGAGCACTACGCCCGGCTGATGCTGGGCCGCACGCTGGAGCGCCAGTCCCGCCACGAGGAGGCCGCGCCGCATCTGCGGATCGCCGCCGCCCTCGCGGGTGACTTCCCGCAGGAATGAGCCCCTGGGGCGCGTCGTGTGAACGGCCGGTTTCGCACCGGCCGTTGGTGCGGCGCGCCCCTCTTCCACGCAGGCCGGCGTGGCATCCTGGCGCGATGACACCTGTCAGTGATCACGCTCCCCTGGCCGAGCGGGTGGCCGAACTCCTCGCGGCGGGCGGCCCGTTGCCCATCGTCGCGGCCGGCCACCCGGTGCTGCGCCAGCCGGCCGAGCCGTACGACGGCCAGCTCGCACCCGAGGTGCTCACCCGCTTCGTGGCGGCGCTGCGCGACACCATGCACGCGGCCCCCGGTGTGGGGCTCGCCGCGCCGCAGGTCGGGGTGGGGCTGCGGATCGCCGTGATCGAGGACCCGGCACCGGTGCCGGAGGAGATCGCGGTGGTCCGGGGCCGGGTGCCCCAGCCCTTCCGGGTGCTGGTCAACCCGTCGTACGAGCCGGAGGGCACCGACAGCGCGTCCTTCTTCGAGGGCTGCCTGAGCGTGCCCGGCTGGCAGGCCGTGGTGACCCGGCCCGCACGGGTCCGGCTGCGCGGGCAGGACGAGCACGGGCGGGAACTGGACGAGGTGGTCGCC
>NZ_WWKH01001070.1:0-16887 GCF_009865595.1 Streptomyces sp. SID1328
GCCGGATGGGTGGTACCCGGCGAGCGGGGCGCGCCCGCGCCCGACACCGGGCCGGCCGCGCTGCGGGCGCTGCGCCGGGACACGGCGCTCGGCAACGCCTTCCTGCGCGAGCTGCTCACCGACCCGGTAGGTGCCGATCACCCGCTCACCGTGGTGCTGGCCGCCGACGACCCGGTGACCCGCGGCCACGAGGACACCGCGGTCCGATGGGGTCTGCTCGCCCGCACCCCGCACGTCGTCCGCACCGAGGACGGCGGCCACTACCTCAACCAGTCCCGACCCCATCTGCTGGCTTCCGTCCTGCGACGGTCCGCCGCCGGCGGAGCACCGGAGGGCCCGCATGCTGTACGACAGCGCCCATGACGCCGGGGACCCGCACTGCTTCGTGCGGCTCGCCGGGTTCCTGCCGCACGCCGAGACCTGGCTGAAGCTGGAGGCGCAGAACCCCGCCGGCTCCATCAAGATCAAGGCCGCTCGCGCCATGGTCACCGCCGCGGAGGAGGCCGGCCGGATCGGCCCTGGCACCCGGCTGATCGAATCCACCTCCGGCAACCTCGGCATCGCGCTCGCCTCGATCTGCGCCGCCCGCGGCTACCCGATCACCCTGGTCACCGATCCGAACGCCAACTACCGCAGCGTGCAGCAGATGCGGGCGCTCGGCGCCGACGTGGTCATCGTCGACCAGCGCGACGCCAACGACGGCTTCCTCGGCTCCCGCATCGCCCACATCAGCCTCAAGCTCGCCGCCGACCCCGCCCTGGTCTGGCTCAACCAGTACGCCAACCCGGCCAATGTCGCCGCCCACCGCGAGGGCACGGCCGTGGAGATCACCGAGGGGTTCGGGGTGCCCGACTGGCTGTTCGTCGGCGTCGGCACCTCCGGCACGCTGATGGGCTGTCTGGAACACTTCGCCCGTATCGAGGCGCCCACGGTCATCACCGGCGTCGACGCCGTCGGCTCGGTCACCTTCGGCGGACCGGCCGCCCGACGGCTCATCCCCGGCCTCGGCTCCAGCCGGGTGCCGGAGATCTTCCGGCGCGGCGAACACGGCCGCTACCGGCGGATGCTGGTGCCCGAACCGGACGCCATCGTCGCCTGCCGCCGCACCGCCGCCGCCCACGGACTGCTCGTCGGCGGCTCCACCGGCACCGTGCTCGCCGCCGTACGCGCCAGCGCGCACCGGATACCGGCGGGCAGCCGGGTGCTGGCCGTCTCCCCGGACCACGGCCACGCCTACCTCGACACCGTCTACGACGACACCTGGGTGGCCGCGCACTACGGCCCGGACTTCCTGAACGACATAGGGGGGCGGCCCGCGCCGCCCGCCCGGACGCCGGTGACGGCAGAGAGCGAGAGCAGCAAGTGACAGCGACGAAACGCCCCTTCACGGTGGTCGGCGGCCAGGCCGTGCGCGAGGCGCTGGCCGGCCGTGAGGGGGAGGTGGTCGAGCGGGTGCGCGAGGCGTACCTGCTGCACGACGCCGGTGACACCATCAACCCCGACAGCTACTTCCTGCGCTTCCCCGCCAAGCCCGACAGCCGCATCATCGCGCTGCCCGCCTACCTCGGCGGCAGCGTGGACATGGCCGGGATCAAGTGGATCTCCAGCTTCCCCGGGAACACCGGACGCGGACTGCCCCGCGCCTCCGCCGTCCTGGTGCTCAACGACTACGAGACGGGTTACCCCGTCGCCCTGCTGGAGTCCGCCGCGATCAGCGCCGCCCGCACCGCGGCCTCCGCCGCGCTCGCTGCCCGCACCCTCGTGCCGGGGCCGCCCGCGACCTGGGGTGTGGTCGGCACCGGGGTGATCGCGCGGGAGATCTGCCGGTACCTCACCGCGAGCGGCCTGGGCGCCGAGCGGGTGCACTGCCACGACCTCGACCCCGAGGCGGCCGCCGCCTTCGCCGCCCGCTTCCCCGGCGGCACCGCCACCGGCCTGGACACAGCCCTCGACGCCGACCTCGTCGTCTTCGCCACCACCGCGCTCGCCCCCTACGTCCCGGCCGGCCACCGCTTCAAACCGGGCCAGACCGTGCTCCACGTCTCGCTGCGTGACCTGGCGCCGGAGACCCTCCTGGAGGCCGCCAACCTCTGCGACGACGTCGACCACTGCCTGAAGGCCGACACGTCGCCCCACCTGGCCGAACAGCTCACCGGTGGCCGGGACTTCATCACCGGCAGCCTCGTCGACGTCCTCGCCGGCCGCGTCACTCCCGACCCCGCCAGGCCCGTGGTCTTCTCCCCGTTCGGCATGGGCGTGCTCGACCTGGCCGTGGGCTCCTACGTACTGGACCGGGCCGTCGAGGCGGGCACGGCCACCGAGATCCCGGGGTTCTTCCCGGTGGAAGGCGAATGACCGACATGAACGACACCCTCAAGCCCGACTGGCTGACTGAGCCCGCCGACCTCAACGCGCTCTCCCCGTACCTGTGGCCGGCCACCGCCCAGCGCGACTCCTCCGGCGTCCTCACGGTGGGCGGGCTGCGCGTCACGGATCTGGCCGCCGAGTTCGGCACCCCGATGTATCTCTTCGACGAAGACGACTTCCGGGCCCGCTGCGCCGAATTCCGCACCGCCTTCCATGACTTCGACGTGTACTACGCGGGCAAGGCCTTCCTCTGCAAGGCCGTCGCCCGGATCTGCGCCGAGGCCGGACTCGGCCTGGACGTGTGCACGCTGGGCGAGCTGAAGACGGCCATTGCCGCCGGATTCCCCGGTGAGCGCATGGTGCTGCACGGCAACAACAAGTCCGCCGAGGAACTGACGACCGCGCTCCGCCACGGCGTCGCCCGCATCGTGGTCGACTCCTTCGACGAACTGGCCCTGCTGAAGGAACTCGCCGCCGACACCGGGGTTCGCCCCACCGTGCTGGTACGCGTCAACGTCGGCGTGCGCGCCGACACCCACGCCAACATCGCCACCGCCCACGACGACCAGAAATTCGGCTTCTCGCTGCGCACCGGCGACGCCGCGGCCGCGGTGGCCTACGCGCACGACGCCGACGGCATCGAACTCGCGGGGCTGCACATGCATCTGGGCTCGCAGATCTTCGGCATGGACTCCTTCGAGGTCGGCGTCGCACGCATGATGAAGGTCCGCGCCGACTTCATCCGTTCCTGCGGCGCCGAACTCCCCGAGGTCAGCGTCGGGGGCGGCTTCGCCATCGCCTACCGCGACCACCACCAGCCCCTCGCCCCGGCCGGCATCGCCGACGCACTGCGCCGCTTCGGGCAGGAGAGCTGCCGCGAGCTCGGCGTCTCCGCGCCCCGGCTGGCCATCGAGCCGGGCCGCGCCGTCGTGGGCCGCTCCGCCTGCACCGTCTACCGGGTCGGCACCGTCAAGAACGTCGAGGGCCTGCGCAGTTTCGTCTCCGTCGACGGTGGCATGAGCGACAACATCCGCCCGGCCCTGTACGACGGGATCTACTCGGCCGTCCTCGCCGGTCGGCTCACCACCGCCGAGCCCCGCCTCTCCCGCGTGGTCGGCGTCCACTGCGACGCCGGTGACGTGGTGGTGCGCGACGACTACCTCGCCTCCGACATCCACTCCGGCGATCTGCTGGCCGTGCCCTGCACCGGCGCCTACTGCCGTAGTCTGTCCAACAATTTCAATCACACTCCGCGCCCGCCGGTGGTCGCCGTCGGCGGCGGCACCGCCTCGGTGTGGGTCCGCCGGGAGACGTACGACGACCTGCTCGGCCTCGACCTCGGATAGGACCCCGATGCACGGCAACACCCAGGTCTCCTTCCCCTCCGGCGCGCTCACCGGTGAAGCCGAGGTCCGCCAAGTGCTGCCTCTGGACGGCGGGTTCGGCATTGTCTGCGACAGTACGCCCTTCCACCCGGTCGACCACACCTGGCCCGATCAGCCGGCCGACCAGGGCGTGCTCACCGCCGGGGGAGAGGCGTACACGGTCGAGGACTGTCTGATCGGCGCGGAACCCCGCGACGGCTCCGCGCCCCTCGCCGTCGGCCCCGCCATCCCGGTCCGGCGGAGCGAGGAGGGCTGGGACTGGTACGTCGTCCACGTCCTCCCGGCGGACCCCGGCCCGCTCACCGGGCAGCGGGTCCGCCTGGACGTGGACGCCGGGCGGCGGCACGCGCTGTCCGCCGGGCACACCCTGTGCGAGCTGGCCGGTCTGGCGCTGAACCGGATGCTGGCCCCCCGCTGGACCAAGGAGGCCAAGCCGGACGCGCTCGGCGCCCCCGACTTCGACAAGCTGGCCATCACCGACTCCCGCATCCTTCCCCGCGGCAGTGTCGACCACTACCGGCTCGGCAAGTCGTTGCGCCGCAAGGGCTTCTCCGCCCAGGACCTCGCCGCCGAACTGCCCGGCATCGAGGCCGGCGTCAACACCCTGATGTCTGGCTGGGTCGCCGAGGACGCCCCCGTGGGCGTGGCCACCGAGGGGCCCGGCATCGATGCCCTGCGCCACTTCCGGTGCGGGCTCGCCGACGGGGAGGTGTCCACCCCGTGCGGCGGCACCCATGTCACCCGTACCGGCGAACTCGGACAGGTGAAGATCACGCTGGAGCTCTCCGGCGACGGAACCGAACTGCGAATGGAGGCGGCGTGCTCGTGAACGGCACGCGCGGGGGAGGACCGGCCCCGCTGACGGCCGCCCAGCGGCGGCTCTGGGTCACCGAACAGTTCAACCCGGGCAGCGATGCCTACCTCATCGACGCGGTGATCCGGATCGAACCCGGCGCCGACCCGGCGCTGCTGGAAGCGGCACTCAACGACGTGGCCGCCGCCCACGACGCCTTCCGCACCGAGTTCGGCTGGGACGACGACGGCGACCCCGCCCAGTTCGTCCGCGACCGCGTCGGCCTCCCCGTACCGCGAGTGCAGGGACCCGGCACTCCCGCCGAACCCTTCGACCTGGAACGCGCCCCGCTCGTCCGCTTCCGGATGGTGTGCCGGGACAACATCGCCACCGTACTGGAACTGTCCGCCCACCACATTGTGTTCGACGGCTGGTCCCTCGGCATCCTCGTACGGGACCTCGGGCTCGCCTACGACGCCCGCAAGGCCGGGGGACGGGCCGATCTCTCGGGGCGGCCGGGCATGGCCGGGTTCGCCGAGGCGGAGGCCGCCTGGCTCGCCGGGCCCGAGGGCAGGGAACGGGTCGACGCCCTCGCCGGGCTGCTGCGCGGCGCCCCCGGACTGCTCGCCGTACCCACCGACCGGCCGCGCGGCGCCCAGCAACCCGACGGCGGACACGCGGGCGCCGGGCTGCACTTCACGCTGCCCTGGGAACTCGCCCACGACGTGACCGAGTTCGCGCGAGAGCGCCGCACCACCCTGAACATGGTGGGACTCGCCGCGTTCTCCGCCGTGCTCGCGCACTGGTCCGGCAGCGACGACATCGTGGTGGGCAGCGCCTTCGCCGGCCGCACCAGCCTCGCCGCCGAGCGTTGCGTGGGCTGCTTCATCAACGTCGTGCCGCTCCGGCTCGCCGTCGACATCGAGGCCCCCTTCGAGACGCACCTCGACGGCGTACGGGAGGCGGTGCTGCGCGGCGCCGAGTATCAGGACGTGCCGTTCGACCGACTGGTCGAGGCACTCAACCCGCCCCGCTCGCTCACCCACAACCCGCTGGTCCAGGTCGCGTTCGGGGTGCAGAACACCGAACCCGCCACCTACGACGGCGGGATACGGCTCACCGGCGAGCCCGCCCCGGACGACGACGCGGAGGCGCGGCTCGACCTCACCCTGTGGCTGGAGGAACGCCCCGAGGGGCTGAAGGCGATCTGGACCTACCGCAAGGACCTGTTCGAGCGGACCACGGTGGCCCGGCTCAACCAGTGGTTCTTCCGCACTCTGCGTCAGGGCTGTCTGGACCCCTCCGCACCCCCGGCCGCGCCCGCCCGGAGCTGAGCCACCTCCTCCAGCACGGCTACCCGGCCCGCGTACACGCCCTCGGGGCGCGGATGGTGCACGATCACGTCCGTGAAGCCCAGCCCGGCCGCCCGCTCCCGCATCTCGGTGAACCGGGCCGCGCTGCTCAGCGAGTAGCCCGGACAGGCGTCCAGCGACAGATGGCGCTGGAAGCCGGGCCCGGGCTCCAGCTCGTTCATGTAATCGGCCAGGCGCTCCACCCCGGCCCACCACCGCGCCTCGTCCCCCGCGCCCTCGGGGCCGATGGTCACCCAGCCGTCGCCGAGCCGGCGGGCCAGGCGCAGGGTGCGCGGACCGCCGGCCGCCACGATCAGGGGTACCCGGGGCCGGCGTGCCCGCCCGGAGACCGTACGCGCGTCCACGGCCGTGAAGTACTCGCCCGTGAAGTCGACGTGGTCCTCGGTGAGCAACCGGTCCAGCAGCCCGGTGAACTCCGTCATCCGGTCCACCCGTGCCTTCGGCGACAGCGGGGGGCGGCCGAGCACCGTCGCGTCCACGTCGGTGGCGCCCGCGCCGACCCCGCACAGGAAACGCCCGCCGGAGATCTCGTCCAGCGCCATCACCTCCCGCGACCACGGCACCGGATGGCGGAAGTTGGGCGACGTGACGAAGGTGCCGAGCCCGATCCGGGAGGTCACCGCGGCGGCCGCCGCCAGCGTGGCCACCGTGCCGAGCCAGGGTTCTCCCGCCAGGCTCCGCCACGCCAGGTGGTCGTACGTCCAGGCGTGGTCGAAGCCCAGTTCCTCCAGCGCCCGCCAGCGTGCCCGCGCCTCCGGCCATGCGTACTCCGGCAGCAGCACTACGCCGACTCGCACCGCTCACCCCGCCTCACGGACCGCTCGCTCAGCGTGGTGCTCACATCGATGGGGTGGTAGAGGGTGCGGCCCGACTCCCGGTAGCGCCGCCAGCCGTGCTGGCTGGCCAGGCGGTAGACGCTCCCGGCGGGGATCCGCCAGATCTCGACGACGTCGGTGACGCTCAGTCCCAGTGGACTTGCCATGTCGGTGGCTCTTCCCTGCTCTCACGGCCGGCTGAGGGTCGGCTCGGGTGGTCAGACGGGGCAGGCGGCGCGCGGGATGAAGGCGTGCCACTCGTGAGGGGCCCAGCGGTGGGCGGGATCGGTGTCGCACCGGATCTCGGACGCCGGTCCGGCGCCTCCGGAGCGCATGTGGGCGACGAGGTTCCCGGTGCACTCCGGCTCCCGGCACGAGCCGACGGACACCTGCCGGGACTGCCCCGGCTGGACACAGCGCCGGGCCAGCGCCACCGACTCCGCCACTTCGGCCAGAAGTTCACCGAGCGCGGCATGCCGGGCCAGCCACTCCAGATGGCGGCGCAGGAACGCCACCATCTCCCGTATCTCCCGCTCCGGGGCGGCGACCCGGCGCTCGTCCGCGACCAGCGCCGACCAGGAGGACAGCATCGCCAGGAGGGCGGACCGCGCCTCCACGGCCTGGCTGCGCACGGGCAGCGCGCTCGCGCGGGAGCCGCCCGAGACCCGGACGAGGGACCGGGCGCTGCCGGGGGCGAGCGCCTGCTCCGCCTCCGCGTACAGGCGGGGGAGTCGGGACAGGGTGGTGAGGAGCGCGTCGAAGCAGGACGCGCACAGCGTTCCGTGTGGGCGGTTTCCGGCCGTCACGTCCGGCCGGATCAAACGGCGGCAGCCCACACAGGTGTGGATCGGAGGCATGACACATCAGTCCCTGATGTTCTCGGGTGTCCGCTCGCGCGCGCACACGCCAACGGGAATCGGGAGAAAAGGACGGCGCCCTGAAGAGAGGCCTTCCGTGTTAGGTACGGGGGAGTGCGGGAGATTCGGCGCGGTACGCGTCGATCAACCGGACGACATCCGCCAGCCGGGGATTCGCCAGCAACTCCTTTTGCGGCACCCGGACCCCCAGATCGCGCGATATCCGCATCTGCATCCGGAACGCCATGAGGGAATGCCCGCCGAGCTGGAAGAAATCCGCATCTCGCGTGATTTCCCCCGTGCCGAGGAGTTCCTCCCACAACCGGGCCAGATAAGTCTCGGTCCCGCTCGCGGCATCCGTCACGGTGGCCGCCTTCCGGCGCGGCGCGGGGTCGGTCAGCGCCACGGCCGCCCGGTCCACTTTGCCGTTGACCGTGCGCGGCAGCTCCGGCAGACACAGGTAGCGCGCGGGCCGCATGTACGGCGGCAGATCGCGTCCGGCGTGCTCCTGCAGCTGCCCCGGCGCCACCGGCTCACCGTCGTTGGCGGTGTAGGCGCACACCAGCCGCTCGTCTCCGGGCCGGAAGGTGTGCACCCACACCACCGCGTCGCTGACCTGTGGGTGGTCGCGCACCACGGCCTCGATCTCGCTCAGCTCGATGCGATGGCCGCGCAGCTTCACCTGGAGGTCGGCCCGGCCGTGGTAGCGCAGGCCTCCGTCGGGCAGGGTGCTCACCAGGTCCCCGGAGCGGTAGTAGCGGCCGGCTCGCTCCCCGCCGGAGACGGTGACGAACCGCTCCGCGTTCAGCTCCGGCCGGCCCAGGTAGCCGCCGGTCACCTGCGGCCCGGCGAGCCACAGTTCACCCCGCTCCGCGTCCCCGCCGTCCTCGTCCACCACCCGCGTGCGGAAGCCGGGCAGCGGCCGGCCGATCCGGGAGTCGTCCGCGGTCAGGTCCTCGGGCGTGACCTCGTGGTACGTGGCGTGCACGGTGACCTCGGTGATCCCGTACATGTTGACCAGTCGGGGCCGGTCCAGGCCGTACCGGGCCGCCCAGGGCCGCAGCAGCGCGGGCGTCAGCTTCTCGCCGCCGAACACCACGTGGCGCAGGTCGGGCAGTTCGGCGTCGGTGGCGAGCGCCGTGGCACACAGCGCGGCGAATGCCGTCGGGGTCTGGTTGAGCACCGTCACCCCACGGTCGGCGATCACGGCCAGGGTGCTGTCGGCGGACCGGGCCATGTCCTGCGGGAGCACGACCAGGCGGGCGCCGGTGGTCAGCGCGCCCCACATCTCCCAGACGGCGAAGTCGAAGGCGAGGGAGTGGAAGAGCAGCCAGCGGTCCTCGGGTGTGAAGCCGAACAGACCCGAGGTGGCGGCCAGCAGGGCGGTCACCGCCGCGTGCGTCACGGGCACGCCCTTGGGGCGGCCGGTGGTGCCGGAGGTGTAGATGACGTAGGCGGTGTCGCCGGGCGCGGGGGCCGTTCCGGCCGGCGCGGCCGGCTCGCCGGAAGGGGTCCGCAGCAGTTCCAGGTCCCGGTCGGTGAGTTGCGGCAGTCCGGCCGCGCCGGTGCCGATCAGCGCGGTGGCCGCACAGTCCGAGAGGATGAACGCGTTGCGCGCGTCGGGATTGCGCACGTCCAGCGGGACGTAGGCCGCGCCCGCCCGCACGATGCCCGCGATCGCCGCGATCGCGCCGGGTCCGGGTGGCAGTCGTACGGCCACCCGGTCGCCGGGCCGGACGCCCCGTGCGACCAGCGCGGCGCGGACGCCGTCGGACCACCGGTCGAGCCCGGCGTAGGTCAGCCGGTCGTCCCCGCACTCCACCGCCACGCTGTCGGCTCCGGTGCGGAATGAATGGAGTAACGCCTCGACAAGGGTTCCGCCTCCTTGGTGTTCTTCCTCCGGAAGCGGCGCGTTGCCGTCCAATATTGCCCCCGTTTTAATCTCTGTGAAGAGGATGGCCGAAGGTCGGGACGGGAAGCCGCCCCCGTGCTGACTATCCGGCGGAAAAGCGGTGGTCAGGAGATGTGTCCCACATCGTGCCCGCCCCTCCTTGCCGGTGACGTGAATTCCCCGGCCCATGGCGGAGTCCGAGGAGAGAGTCCGAGGATTTGTTTCCCACCCTAGGACGGGTGAATATGGCGGGGCAAGAGCCCTTGCCCGGTCTGTTGGGGGGGACACATTTGCAGGGATTAGGCAACGGTATTCGCGGTTTCCGCGTCGGCCGAGCCGCGGCCGGCCGGTGCGGGCGGGGCTCTCACCCGGTGGCGGACCCGGGGCCGGGGGTGCCGGGCGGGAGGCGTGGGTGGGGGGAGGGCTTGGCCCGCTTCGAGGTCCGCCGTGGGCCACAGTAGCTCACAGGCGCCAACTCGGGCTGTGACCCGATCGGTTGAACCGGTTACACGGAGGCGTCCGCTCCGTCCCTCCGGAGCGCCGACGCGAGCAGGAAGCCCAGGTGGGTGCGGTTGTGCGCCCCGAGCTGAGTCATGAGCTTGGCGATGTGCTGGCGGCACGAGCGCTCGCTGATGCCCAGGTGCCGGGCGACGGCCGCGTCCTTGGGCTCCTCCAGCAGCAGCCGGGCAATCGCCCGTTGCATGTCGGAGATGACGAACCCCTCCCGGCGGCTGGCGTAGGCCGAGGCGAACGGCGCGGCCGCCCGCCAGGCCGTCTCGAACGCCCCGACCAGGAACGACACCACGCCCTGATGACTGATCCGCAGCGCGCCCGGACCATCGTGCGCGGGCGTGAACGCCGTGCGCCGGTCGAACACGATGAGCCGGGGGAAGAGGGTGTGCAGCGTGCGCACCTCGGCGCCCGCCTCCGTCAGCCGCTCCACGTACGCCTCGGTGGCCGGGTTGAAGCGGGCGCTGTGCTGGTAGACCGTGCGCATCCGCACCCCCCGCTCCAGCATCGCCATGTCCCGGTGCTGCGCCTGGTCCAGCACGCCGACCGGGCGCGGGCCGCCCGGCTGGGCCGTCAGAACCTCCGTCCGGCACTCGAGCGCCTGCTCCTCCAATATCGCGTCGATGTCCCGCGCGTCCACGGTGAGCAGTTCCCCGTAGCGGTCGCCGGCCCGGCGCTCGGCGTCCCGCACCTCGCGCAGGGCCGCGAACTCCCCGCGCACGGCGTCGATCTGCGTCTGGGCGTCCCGCACCGCCCGCCGCAGCGGCGGCACCGCGCGGGCCTCGGCCGCCTCCAGCAGGCGGCGGGTGTACACACCGGGGCGGCCGGGCTCGGGCACCAGCAGCCCCAGTTCCTCCAGCCGTCGGACGGCGCGCTCGGCGAGGGGTACGGGCAGGTCGAGGTCGCCGAGCAACTCCTCGCGGGTACAGGCACCTTGCCGGAGCGCCACGGCGTACAGCAGACGCATCGCGTGCGTGACGCCGTCCAGTCCGCTTTCGTCGTTTACCTCATGTTTGGTGGTCATTCATTCAGCCTTCCGCATCCGGCAGTGCCTATCCATGATCCGTGGTTGACGTGGCGACCACACCCCCGCGATGGCAAGGATCGAATCCGGATTTCGGACAACGAGATTCCGACAACGGGGAGAGAACGGGCACATGAGTACGCCCATGGGGTGTGTGATCACCCTTTTCATGCAATCGACCGCGCCCGCACCCGCATCGGTGCGACCGGCGCGGCCGTCCGGAACAGCAAACGGTGGACGCCGGACCGGCGCCGGCCAGGCAGTCACGGCCGCCGACACCGGATGGGGGTGAGCGGCGGCACGTACCGCCGCCACAGCCCGACCCCCTTCACCTAGGAAAGACATGGCACTGGACACCCGCGCCCTTCTGCTGCTCGTCCGCGTCGGGTGCCTGCGCGAGCAGGCCCTGCGTTCCTGGACCGCCCGACCGGACCTAGATCTGGCGCTCGCCGAGAGCGCCACCGCCGCCTATCTGCGCCTGGCCGACCGCCAGGTCCCGCTCTCACCGGAGCGGCCCGCCGACGAGATCTACGAAGCCTGCCGCGCCCAGCTGGCCGCCGCACCCGGCCGCAAGGGCGTCATCGGTTTCCTCGACTCCACCCTGCCCGTGGTGGCCCGCCTGGCCGAAGAGTTCGGCCTGCCCGGCTGCCCGCCCGAGACTCTGCGCAACCTGACGGACAAGACGTGGGCCCGCGCCCGCCTCGCCGAATGCGCCGTCCCCGGACCCGCGTTCCGGGTACTGGACGCTTCGCTGACCGGGACCGGGGAGCGCACACGGGCTCTGGCCGGGCTGCGCCACCCCCTCATACTCAAGCCCGCCGACTCCTCGGCCGGCCGGGGCGTGATTCGTGTGGCCGGACCTGAGGAGACCGACGACGCCTGGGAGCACGCGGCCGCCTTCAGCAAGAACGGCAGCCTGCTCGCCGAGGAGGAACTCCTCGGCGACGAGATCAGCGTGGAGACGCTGAGCGTCGACGGCCGCACCGTCGTCCTCGCCCGCACCGAGAAACTCGCCACCCGCGACGAGTCGTTCGTGGAACTGGGGCAGGCCGTGCCCGCCCGGCTGTCCGGCCCGCTCGCGGAGCGGATCGACGAGGTGGCCGCCGCCGCGCTCAAAGCCGTCGGCTTCGACCACGGCATCGCGCACACCGAGATGATCCTCACCGCCGACGGTCCCGGCATCGTCGAGGTCAATCCCCGTCCGGCGGGCGACTGCATCCTCGACCTCGTTCATCTCACCACCGGCACCGACGTGTACGGGCTCGCCGCCGACCTCGCCCTCGGCGAACCGGTCGACCTCGACGCGCTCGCCGCCGCCCGTCCCGCGGGCGGCGCCGCGATCCGCTTCCTCACCGCCCCGGCCGGGGTCGTACGCCGCGTCGACGGCGTGCCCGAGGCCGCGGCCCTGCTGGACCCGGCGCACGAGCGGCTGGTGCTGCTCACCCGCCCCGGCGACGTGGTCGAACCCGTCACCACCAATCTGCACCGCCTGGGATACGTCCTCGCGGTGGGCCCGGACACCGAGACCGCCGTGGCCCGCGCCGAGCGCGCCGCCGCCCTGGTCGGCATCGTCACGTCCCCGCCCGCCCCCGGCGAGCCGCCCGCGCGGCGACTGCCCAGCTCCGAGTGCTGGACCTGAGTGCGGTGACCACTCCCTCGTACCGAAGGAATGCCATGCGATCCCCCGACTCCTGCTGGCTGGTGAGCGGACCGCGCTGGACGGGTGGCAGCACGCCCCTGCCGGGCCGCGCCGGTGTTCTCGTGCTGGGCGCCGGTGTCATGGGCTCGACGCTCGCCTACTGGCTGGCCCGCGCGGGCCACGCGCCCCTCGTCCTCGACCGCAACGACAGCCCCGCCGAGGGCTCCTCCGGCCGCAACGCCGGACGCGTCATCCAGGGCGGCAACGCCCAGCACGCCCCTGCCATCGAGCGGTTCGGCCACGGGCAGGCCCTCGCCGTCTACCGGGCCACCCTCGTCAACCGCGACCTGGTGCGCGAGGTCACCGCCCGCGAGGGCATCGAGGCGCACCGCACCACCACTGCCAAGCTCGACCTCACCGACAGCGAGGACGAGGCGCTCGAACTCAAGCGGACCGCCGACGCGCTGAGCGCCGACGGCATCGCGGCCGAGTGGCTCGACTTGCCGGGCGCCCGCCGGGTGTTCGGCACCGACCTGCCCGACACCGTCCTCGGCGGACTGCACCGACCCGACCAGGACGCCGTGCACTCCGTCGGATACGTGCGGGGCATCGCCGACGCCGCCCGCCGGCACGGCGCCACGTTCAGCCTCGGCGTCACCGCGACCTCCCTGGAGAGGACGGAAGAGGGCGCGTGGCGCGTCGGCACTGACGCCGGCGAGGTCCTGGCCGACCAGGTGGTCGTCGCCCTCAACGCCTGGACCGGCCGGCTGCTGCCCGAACTCGACGCCCGGATCACCCCGGTGCGCGGCCAGCTGGTGCAGACCGCGCCCGTTCCCTTCCGCATCCCGCAGTGGGGACTGGACCGGGGCCTGGTCTACGGCGGCCAGAACCAGGACGGCTCCCTGCTCCTGGGCGGACTGCGCACCACCGTGCCGGACCGCGACGAGAACATCGAGCTGCCCGCCGACGCCAACACACCGGCCTTCTCCCCGGAGCTGGCCGACCGGCTCGCCACCGCGCTGCCCGCCCTGCTGCCCGAGACCGCGGGCGTGCCCGTGGTGCGCGCCTGGAGCGGTGTCATGGCCTTCACCCCGGACCGCTGCCCCCTCGTGGGCGCCATGCCCGGCCGGCCCGGACTGTGGGTCATGGCCGCCTTCAGCGGCCATGGCATGCCCTACTCCCAGGTCGTCGCTCACCAGCTCGCCGAACGCATCGGCGGCGGCGCCGGAGCGGGCCTGCCCGCCGCCTTCGACCCGGCCCGGTTCCTGTGAGGGCGCCGATGAGAGACCTCGTACCGCCGCCGCTCACCCGGAGCACCGACCCGGCCCGCCCGCACGGCGGTTCGGAACCCGACGCGCCTTTGCTGGTGATCGGCGCGGGCCCTAAGGCCGTCGCCCTCGCCGTCAAGGCCAAGGTGCTCCGGGAAGCCGGGCTGGACGCGCCCGAGGTGGTCGCCGTCGAACGCGACCGCACCGCCGCCCACTGGCGCGAGGGCCACGGCTGGACCAACGGCCGCCAGAGCCTGGGCACTCTCCCCGAGAAAGACCTCGGCTTCCCCTACGACGCCACCACCTGGGGCGACCCCCATGACCCGCTCGTCGCCGAGATCGTCCGCCTCACCACCGGCTACGGCTGGGCCGGACACCTGATGAGCCGCGGCGGCTACGCCCGCTGGGTCGACCGGGGCCGCCCCCAGCCCAGCCACCGGGAATGGGCCGACTACCTCGACTGGGCCGCCCGCGAGGCCGGACTGCGCGTCGTCACCGGCGAGGTGCACGGCGCCGAGGCCGACGACGACGGCTGGACCCTCCGGTACACGGCCCCCGGCGGCCGCGGCACCGTACGCGGCCGGGGTCTGCTGGTCTCCGGGCCGGGACCGTCCGGCACCGCGCTCACCGCCGACGACGACCGGGTGCTGGACACCGCCGGCTTCTGGCGGCTCGCCGTCGCCGGACTGCCCCGCCGGATACGGCACGTGGTGGTCGTCGGCTCCGGCGAGACCGCGGGCACCGTGGTCCGTGAACTCGCAGTCGCCCAGGAGCGGGAGGTCACCGTCGTCACCCCGCGCGCCGCCCTCTACAGCCGTGGCGAGAGCCCCTTCGAGAACCGTTACTACAGCGACCCCACCGGCTGGACCGCTCTCACCGAGAGCGACCGCAGGGAGTTCATCCGGCGTACCGACCGCGCCGTCTTCTCCCTCGACGTCCAGCACGACCTGGCCCGCACCGCACGGGTGACCTGGTGCCCCGGCCGCGCCACCGGCACCCGTCCTGGCAGCCCGGTCGCCCTCTCCTACGCGTACGGGGGACGGTCTGGCGAGATCGAGGCCGACCTCGTGGTCGACGCCACCGGCGGTGACCCCATGTGGTTCACCGGCCTGCTCGGCCCGCGCGTCCGCACCGCCCTCACCGCGGCCGTCGGCGGCACCCTCACCCGCGCGGCTGTGGAAGGCGCGATCGACCGCTCCCTCGCCGTACCGGGCCTGCCCGCCCCGCTCCACCTGCCCAACCTGGCGGCCCTTGCCCAGGGCCCCGGCTTCCCCAACCTCAGCTCCCTCGGCCTGCTCGCCGACCGGGTCCTGCGCGCCCACGTCCCGCCGAGGTCCCCGGCGGACCTCGCGGTGGCGTGCGCCGTGACCGGCCGGACGGGCGCGCCGGCCCCGTACTACCGAGGAGACGCGTGATGGCCACCGCCGTCCCGGCCGGGCACCAGCCCGCCGACACCGACTTCGTCCAGTTGCTCTTCACCGACATCGCCGGCCGGCTGAAGTCACTCGAGATCCCCGCCGCCCGCTGGGACGCGGTACGCGCCGACGGCTGGACCCTGGACGGTTCCGTACTGCTGGGCTTCGGCGACCCCGACCACAGCGACCTGCGCCTCGTGCCCGACCCGGAGACCTTCGTCGTCCGGCCCTGGCCGACTCCGGCCGGCCGTACCGTCGGCATGGTCCTGTGCGACGTGCGCGACGCTCAGGGCCGCCCCTTCGCCGCGGACCCCAGGGCCGTGCTGCGCCGCGCCGTCGAGGAGTCCGAACGCCGGGGACTCAGGCCGGTGTTCGGCGTCGAGGCCGAGTTCTACCTGCTGCGCGAGTCCGCCCCCGGCCGCCTCGACCCCTCCGACAGGAACGCCTACTGGGACCTCGGCGAGACCGAGGAGGCCGACGAGGTCTGCCGGGACATCAGCGAGGCGCTGGACCGCATGGGCCTGACCGTCACCGGCCACCACCACGAGGTGTGCCCCGGCCAGCGCGAGATCGTCTTCCTGCACGGAGACGCCCTCACCACCGCCGACCGGCTGCTCCTGCTCAAGCACACCGCCCGCGCCATGGCCCGCCGGCGGGGCCTGAGGGCCGTCTTCATGCCCAAGCCGCTCGCCCACCTCTACGGCAACGCCCTGCACCTCCACGTCTCGCTGCGCGGCACCGACGACGACCGGCCCGTCTTCCACGACGCCGAGGACCCGCAGGGCATGTCCGCGCTCTTCCGCGCCTGCCTCGCCGGGGTCCTGGACCACGCGCCCGCGCTCACCGCCCTCGGCAACCCCACCGTCAACTCCTACAAGCGGATGGTCCCCGCCTCCGGCACCCCGGTGCACGTCAGCTGGGCCCGGCACAACCGTTCCACCGCCTTCAAGGTCGTCGGTGACCCCGCCGTTCCCGACTCCACCCGGATGGAGCTGCGCAGCCCCGACCCGGCCGCCAACCCGCATCTGCTGTTCGCCGGTGTCCTCGCCGCCTTCGCGGACGGCGCGGAGCGCGGGCTGAAGCTGCCCGACGCCTGCGAGGAGCCGGCCGACACCCTCGGCGCCGCCGAACTGGCGGCCCGCGGCATCGCCCCCCTCCCCACCGACCTGCCCACCGCGCTACGCGCCCTCGCCGAGGACACGGTCGTCCGCGGTGCCCTCGGGGACCTCGCCGCCACGGCCCACGACCGGCACTGCCGCGCCGACTTCAACGCCTGGCACCGGATCGTCACCCCGTGGGAGGTGGAACGGTACGCGGATTCCGTGTGAGCATCCCCCGTCGCACCCGCGCACCACCCCGGAGGAACCCCTTGTACTACACCGTCGCCACGTCCGAAGGCCCCCTCACCGTGCCGTCGCCCGACCACGAGTGGACCGTCCTGTTCTTCATCACCGAGCCCGGCATCGGGGAGCGCGTGCCCGAACTGGGCGGCTGCACCACCGGATTGTGCTCCGCCCGCGACGCGGCCGCCCGCTTCGCCCGCGCCGGCG
>NZ_WWKH01000109.1:0-6599 GCF_009865595.1 Streptomyces sp. SID1328
GGGCGGGCCCCCGCCGACCGGGTGGTCGTCAACCCGGAGGCGTACGCGGCCCTGGGCGACCTGGGCAAACAGGTGGTACTCACCCACGAGACCACCCATGTCGCCACCCGCTCGGCGACCACCGCCGCCACCCCGCTCTGGCTCTCCGAGGGGTACGCCGACTGGACCGGCTACCTCGGCACCGGCCGCACCCCCGCCGAGGTCGCCCCCGAGCTGACCCGCGCGGTCGCGGACGGGCGCGTCCCGGACGCGCTCCCCGCCGACGAGGACTTCGGTTTCACCGGCGACCCGGCCGGACTGGCCCGCGCCTACGAGTCCGGCTGGCTGGCCTGCCGGATGATCGCCGAGCGCTGGGGCGAGGAGGAGCTGCGCGTCTTCTACCGGGCCGTCGGGGCCCACCGCAGCCGGGCGGGCGCGGTGGAGGGGGCGCTGGAGCAGGTGCTGGACACCACCCCGAAGGAGTTCACCGCCCAGTGGCAGGACTACGTCCGGGACCAGCTGGGCTGAGCCTCACGGGGAGACGGGCGACTCGTCCGCGCGGTCCGCGGCGGGGGCGGACGCGAGGGGCGCCGGGGACACAGTGGCGCGCCACAGCCGGCGGGCCGCCGCGAGGGAGGCGGCGACCAGCAGGCCGTTGCGCACGACCATCAGCGTCACGCCGTACCAGTCGCTCGTCACCACGTGGATGAAGCCGAGCGGGAACTCCAGCACCGTCACCAGGGACGCCACGGCCACCATCAGCGCGGGCGCGGTCATCCGGGACGCGCGGTGGGTCAGGCACACCGCGGCCAGGCCGGTCAGCCACACCAGGTACTGCGGGCTGATCACCCGGCTGGTCACCGTGAACAGCAGCACCGCCGTGAACGCGGCCTCGGGGAGGGTGAGTTCGTCGGTCCGCACCACGCGCAGCCGCCACAGCACCAGCCAGCCGAACGCGGCCCCGGTCAGCACCAGCGCCGCCGTGCTCACCACCCCGACCCACGGGCCCAGGAACTCGATCGACCCGTAGTTCAGCAGCACCTGGCCTTCCCAGCCGAAGTGCCGGGCCACATGGAAGACCAGCGCGCCCAGCGACTCCACCTCGGTGCCCCGGTCCCGCTGGAAGGTCAGGAAGGCGAAGGCGCCCGGCATCGAGACCGCGAACAGGGCCGCCAGCCCCGACGCCGTCACCGCCGCCGACGCCCACGGACGGCGCCGGAAGGACCCCGCCAGCAGCAGCGCCGGCCAGACCTTCACCATCGCGCCGAGCGCGGTCAGCACCCCGAAGGCGCGCGGATGCCGGGCGGCCGCCAGCAGCGCGGCCACGGCCAGGGCGGTCACCATCACGTCGTAGCGGGCGTACACCGTCGGCCCGAGCAGCGGGACGGCGGCCGTCCACAGCCAGGCCCCGCGCGGCGAGCGGCCCGGACCCCGGCCGTGGCGCACCAGGAGGCCGAGTACCGCGAGGTCGGTGAGGCAGCACAGGACGAAGAAGGCGTCCGTGTAGTCCAGGAACGGCAGCAGGCCGGGGGAGAGGACCGCCAGCGCCGCCGCGGGCGGGTACTGCCAGGTCACGTCGTCCAGCGGAAACGTTCCTTGACGCAGGACCTCGTACCAGCCGCGGTAGATCACCGACACGTCCGAGGTGACGTCGGGGCCCGCGACGGTGATCACCTTGAACACGGTCAGCAGCAGGACGGCACGGCTCGCCCCCCACACCGCCGCGAACCACGCCAGGGACCGCCCGGCGCCCTTCGTGTCCACGTGATCCCCTGCCGTTCGGTCGTGTGTCGTGCGCGTCGGAAGACTCATGATGTCCTTTACGGCCGTGTCCCTGCCACAGACTCCGCCCGGCCCGGCCCCGGGCGGCCCACCCGGTAGGGTCGGCGGCGATGCACAAGACCCTGATCGTGACCAACGACTTTCCGCCCCGCCCCGGCGGCATCCAGGCGTTCCTGCACAACATGGCGCTGCGCCTGGACCCGGACCGGATCGTCGTCTACGCCTCCACCTGGAAGCGCGGCCGGGAGGGCGCCGAGGCCACCGCCGCCTTCGACGCCGAGCAGCCCTTCACCGTCGTGCGCGACCGTACGACCATGCTGCTGCCCACACCGGGCGCGACCCGGCGGGCGGTGGGGCTGCTGCGGGAGCACGGCTGCACTTCGGTGTGGTTCGGGGCGGCGGCGCCGCTCGGGCTGATGGCACCGGCACTGCGCCGGGCCGGCGCCGAGCGGCTGGTGGCCACCACCCACGGTCACGAGGCGGGCTGGGCCCAGTTGCCCGGCGCCCGTGGGCTGCTGCGCCGGATCGGTGAGTCCACGGACACCATCACCTACCTCGGCGAGTACACCCGGTCCCGGATCGCCGCCGCGCTCACTCCTCAGGCGGCCGGGCGCATGGTCCAGCTGCCGCCCGGCGTGGACGAGAAGACCTTCCACCCCGGCTCCGGCGGGGACGAGGTGCGCGCCCGGCTCGGGCTCACCGACCGGCCGGTCGTGGTGTGCGTCTCGCGGCTGGTGCCGAGGAAGGGCCAGGACACCCTGATCCGGGCCATGCCCCGGATCCTCGCCGCCCAGCCGGACGCCGTACTGCTGATCGTGGGCGGCGGCCCCTACGAGGCCGACCTGCGCCGCCTGGCCGCCGGGACCGGCGTCGCGGACTCCGTACGGTTCACCGGCGCGGTGCCGTGGGCCGAGCTGCCCGCGCACTTCGGCGCCGGGGACGTGTTCGCCATGCCGTGCCGCACCCGGCGCGGCGGGCTGGACGTGGAGGGGCTCGGCATCGTCTACCTGGAGGCGTCCGCGACCGGGCTGCCCGTGGTCGCCGGCGACTCCGGCGGAGCGCCGGACGCCGTGCTCGACGGCGAGACCGGCTGGGTGGTCCGGGGCGGCGAACCCGCCGAGGCCGCCGAGCGGATCAGCGCCCTCCTCGCCGACGAGGGCCTGCGCCGCCGGATGGGCGAGCGCGGGAGGCGGTGGGTCGAGGAGACGTGGCGCTGGGACCTGCTGGCCGAACGGCTGAAGGTGCTGCTCTGACGCTGCGGCGCCGGGGAACTCCCGGCGCCGCCCGGTTCGGTGACGTTTCGTCAGGAGGCGGTCTGCTTGGCGTAGATGGCCTCGATGTCGGCCGCGTAGTCCTTGGCCACCACGTTCCGCTTCAGCTTCAGCGAGGGCGTCAGGTGCCCCGACTCCTCGGTGAACTGGATCGGCAGGATACGGAACTTGCGCACCGACTCCGCCTTGGACACCGCCGCGTTGCCGTCGTCCACGGCCGCCTGGATCGCCGCGTTCAGCTCCGGGTCGTCGCGCAGCGAGTCCGCGGTGGAACCGGCGGGCTTGCCGTGCTCGGCGGCCCAGCGGCCCAGGAACTCCTCGTCGACGGTGACCAGCGCGCCCACGAACGGCCGTCCGTCGCCCACCACCATGCACTCCGCGACCAGCGCGTGCGCCCGGATGCGGTCCTCGATCACGGCCGGGGCGACGTTCTTGCCGCCCGCCGTGACGATGATCTCCTTCTTGCGGCCGGTGATCCGGAGGTAGCCGTCCTCGTCCAGGGTGCCGATGTCCCCGGTGTGGAACCAGCCGTCGGCCAGCGCCTCGGCGGTCGCGTCCGGGTTGTTCCAGTACTCCTTGAACAGGTGCTCGCCGTGCAGCAGCACCTCGCCGTCGTCCGCTATCCGCACGACCGAGCCGGGCAGCGGCTGGCCGACCGTGCCGATCTTCTGCCGGTCCCACGGGTTGAACGCCGTCGCCGCGCAGGACTCGGTCAGGCCGTAGCCCTCCAGCACCGAGAAGCCGATGCCCCGGAAGAAGTGGCCGAGCCGCTCGCCCAGCGGGGCACCGCCCGAGATCGCGTACTCGCCCCGGCCGCCGAGCACCGCCCGCAGCTTGCCGTAGACCAGCTTGTCGAAGACCTTGTGCTTGAGCCTCAGCTTCAGCGACGGGCCCGCAGGGGTGTCCAGCGCGCGGCTGTAGGCGATGGCCACGTCGGCGGCCTTGTCGAAGATCACGCCCTTGCCGTCGGCCTGCGCCTTGGCCCGCGCGCTGTTGTAGACCTTCTCGAAGACGCGCGGGACGCCCAGGATCAGGGTCGGCCGGAACGCGGACAGCTCCTCGGTGAGGTTCTTGATGTCCGGGACGCAGCCCAGCTTGATCGGCGCCATCATCGGCGCCACCTGCACCAGCCGCCCGAAGACGTGCGCCAGCGGCAGGAACAGCAGCACCGAGCACTCGCCGGTACGGAACAGCGGGCGCAGCCGCTCCACGATGTTGCCGCACTCCGCGAAGAAGCTGCGGTGGGTCAGCACACAGCCCTTGGGGCGGCCGGTGGTGCCGCTGGTGTAGACGATGGTCGCCGGGTCGTCCGCCTTGGCGAGCGAGCCGCGCTCGGCGACCGTCGCGTCGGAGACGTCCTGCCCGAGCCGCGTCAGCTCCTCCAGGCCACCGGCCTCGATCTGCCACACGTGCTTCAGCGCCGGCAGCGACTCGCGCACCGAGTCCACGGCGGCCGCGTGGCCGTCCAGCTCCACGAAGGCGGCGGTCGCGCCGGAGTCGGAGAGGATCCAGCGCACCTGCTCCGGCGAACTGGTCTCGTACACCGGCACGGTGACCGCGCCCGCGCTCCAGATGGCGAAGTCCAGCAGGGTCCACTCGTAGCGGGTGCGGGACATCAGGCCGACCCGGTCGCC
This sequence comes from Streptomyces sp. SID1328, assembly GCF_009865595.1. Taxonomy (NCBI): domain Bacteria; kingdom Bacillati; phylum Actinomycetota; class Actinomycetes; order Kitasatosporales; family Streptomycetaceae; genus Streptomyces; species Streptomyces sp. SID1328. The sequence goes on from NZ_WWKH01000109.1 coordinate 4,667, forward strand.
CGGCTGCACGCCGGCGGCGATCAGGCCCTTGGCGGCGGCGTGCACCTCGGTGAGGAACTGCCGGGCCGTCACGTCCTGCCAGGCGCCGCCCACCTTGCGGGCGATGACGGCGACGTCCGGGTGCTGAGCGGCGTTTCTGCGGACGATGTCCGTCAGGTTGCCGTCGGCGGGGACCTCGTACAAGGCCGGAAGGCTGAACTCGCGCAAGACTGCTGCTCCTCGGGGCGGGTGCTCGGGGAGTCCCGCCTGCCGGGGTGATCTCCGGAGCACGACCGGACTGCCCGGACGTTACCCGCCGGTATGACCTCTGGGACAGGGGGTCCGTGCCAGATGTTCGCTGCGTCACACGGGATGACCCGCTTGGGCGCACAGTAGTCCACCTCTTGACCAACGGGCGAGTAACCGCAGGCCAGACGGGCCACTGTTCACGTAGACCGCACACCTCTACCCTTGATCGCCATGGCTTCCACACCCGCCCGCGGCCCCCGGACCCGCGTCCACGTGATCAGCGACGTGCACGGGAACGCCCGTGATCTCGCGCGGGCCGGGGAGGGCGCCGACGCGCTGATCTGCCTCGGCGACCTCGTCCTCTTCCTCGACTACGCCGACCACTCGCGCGGCATCTTCCCCGACCTGTTCGGCGCGGAGAACGCCGACCGGATCGTCGAGCTGCGCACCGCCCGCCGCTTCGAGGAGGCCCGCGCCCTCGGCCGGAAGCTGTGGTCGGGGATCGGCGCCGACCGGGACGCGGCGATCGAGCAGGCGGTACGCCGCCAGTACGCCGAGATGTTCGCCGCCTTCCCCACCCCGACCTACGCCACCTACGGCAACGTCGACATGCCGCCCCTCTGGCGGGAGTACGCCGGACCGGGCACCACCGTGCTGGACGGTGAGCGGGTGGAGATCGGCGGCCGCGTCTTCGGCTTCGTCGGCGGCGGCCTGCGCACCCCGATGCGCACCCCGTACGAGATCGACGACGAGGAGTACGCGGCGAAGATCGAGGCCGTCGGCGAGGTCGACGTGCTCTGCACCCACATCCCGCCCGAGGTGCCCGAACTCGTCTACGACACCGTCGCCCGCCGCTTCGAGCGCGGCAGCCGCGCCCTGCTGGCCGCCATCAGGCGCACCAGGCCGCGCTACTCCCTGTTCGGCCACGTCCACCAGCCGCTCGCCCGCCGAATGCGGATCGGTGCGACCGAGTGCGTGAACGTGGGCCACTTCGCCGGGACCGGCAGGCCGTGGGTGCTGGAGTGGTGACGGCGGGCCGGGGGCGGCGCGGTAGCCTTCACGCTGCACACACGTGGGCACCCCGCGCGTGAGAGAACGTCCGGCCGCATCTGGAGGAGCCACGGCGATGGCGGAACACACCAGTTCGAGCATCACGATCGAGGCGGCCCCGGCCGATGTCATGGCGGTGATCGCCGACTTCTCCCGCTACCCGGACTGGACCGGCGAGGTGAAGGAGGCCGAGGTCCTGGAGACCGACGGCCGCGGCCGCGCCGAGGAGGTCCGCCTCGTCATGGACGCGGGCGCCATCAAGGACGACCAGACCCTCGCCTACACCTGGACCGGTGAGCACGAGGTCTCCTGGACCCTGGTGAAGTCCCAGATGCTCCGTTCCCTGGACGGCAGCTACCTGCTCAAGCCCGCGGGCGCCGGGTCCACCGAGGTCACCTACCGCCTCACGGTCGACGTCAAGATCCCCATGCTCGGCATGATCAAGCGCAAGGCCGAGAAGGTCATCATCGACCGCGCGCTGGCCGGCCTGAAGAAGCGCGTCGAGACGGGGTCCTGACACCGGGCCCCGGCCGCCGGGGGCCTCCACGCCGCTGAGGCTCCGTTACCGTTCAGCCTCATGCGTACCCTCCTGATCACCGGGCCCGGCGGCAGCGGCCGCACCAGCGTCGCCGCCGCCACCGGGCTCGCCGCGGCC
>NZ_WWKH01001071.1:0-15220 GCF_009865595.1 Streptomyces sp. SID1328
GCTACACGGCCGTCCTCACCCCCGAGGCCATGGACCAGCTCGGCGACGGACGCTGGCAGGTGACCATGCGGGCGCCCCGCGGGCCGGCCATCCGCATGAAGGCCGGCCTGCGCGACACCCGCGCCCTCATCGACGCCCGCGCCCGCATGGTGACCCGCCCGCCCGCACGCCCCGTCATCTGGAACCTGCCCTACGCCCAGCCCAACGGCCGTCTGATGCTGCGCACCGTCGTACGCGACCTGCACGCCGAGTGCACCCGCGTACGCGTCGGCGACGGACGCATCACCGTGGAGGGCGTGCTGTGCGGGGACGGCCGCCTGGAGCCGGGCGCCCGGTTCGTCGTCAGCAGGCGCGGCCGGCACGCCCAGAACGTCGCCGTGGCCGTGGAGGCGCGCGGCCCGCGCCAATTCCGGGCCGACATCCCGCTGCGCGCCGTGGTGGACCACCGGCTGGACCGCTGGGAGGACTGGGACTGGTGGCTCCAGCCCGACCCCGCCGAGCGGCGCAAGGTGCGCGTCTGCCGCCTGCTGGAGGACTTCCCCGACGTCAAGGCCGCCCTCTCCTACTCCTCCCTGCCCCTGGTCGGCGACGCGCCCTCCGACCTCGCCGTGATCCATCCGGCCCGGCCGGTCTGGATTCGGCCCTACTGCTCGGCCTCCGGAGCCATGGCGATGAACGTGGTGGACCGGTGAGCCCCCTCACCGCCCCGCCCGCACGACACGCGACCAGCTTGGACACCACATGACCCCCCAGCCCCGCTCCGTACTCCACGTCGTGGCCCACCAGGACGACGACCTGTACTTCATGAACCCCGACCTCCTGCGCTCGCTGGAGAACGGGGACCAGGTCACCACCGTGGTCCTCACGGCGGGCGAGGGCGACGGCGTCAACATCGACACCGACGACGCCCGCCGGGCCGGAGCCGTGCCGGACTTCACCGGCTACAGCACCGCGCGCGGCTGCGGGCTGCGTTCGGCGTACGCCTTGATGGTGACCGGAGACCGCGACCGCCCCTGGCACCGCCACGCGGTCCGGACGGCACCGGGCCTCATCGCCGAACGCTTCGTCCTGGACGGCGCCGACCGGGTGTCCCTGTACTTCCTGCAGCTCCGCCAGGGAGCCCTCACCGACCAGGGCGCCCTCACCCCCATCGTCGATCTGTGGGAGGGCGGCGTGCCCGCCCAGCCCACGCTCCCGGTGCACGGTGGCACGGCCGGCGAGGTGCAGGCCGTCGGCCGGGAGGACGTGATCACCGCCCTGACCACCCTGCTCGACCATCACCGCCCTACCACCGTGCGCACCCTGGACCCCGACCCGGAACACGACGGCGGCAAGGCCGAGTTCGTCTGCTCCGACCACCAGGACCACGCGGTGGCCGCCGAGTTCACGCTCGCGGCCCTGGAGCGGTACCGGGAAGCGGGCCACTCCCCGGTCGTCGAGCACTACCGCGCCTACGCCAACCGGTTCTGGGGCGGCAACCTCGATTCGGCCGCCCTCGCCGAGAAGGGCGCCTACCTCGCCGCCTACGCGGGCATCGGCGCCCCCGACATCTGCCCCCAGGGCACCTGTGACCGCTGCGGCGACCGGCAGCTCGGCACCGACCCGTTCCGCAGCACCCACATGCGCAGCACCGCCTACCGCTACTCCCCGGCGACGGACTGGCTCCGACTCGGCCCCGGCGGCCGGCTCAACGCCTTCGCGGTCCTCGGCGGCAGGCTCGCCTTCTGGACCGAGACCGCCCCGGCCGGCGGCCGCTGGGCCGGCCCCTACGTCCTCGGCGAGGGCTGGGTCGCCCCCACGCTCGCGGTCGGCGGCGTACCCGGCGGCCCGGCCGAGGTGGTGGCCCTGCGCCGGAGCCTCGGCGCCGGGCGGGGGACCGTGGTGGACGTGGTGCACACCGTGCAGCACGCCGACGGCAGCGGCTTCAACGGCTGGCGGAGCCTCGGCAACCCGGACGAGGCCCACCCGGACCAGCGCCGCCAACGGGAGGCCGGGGTGCCCTCGGTCGCCGTCGACCAGGACGGCCGGCTGTACGTCTTCGTCCGCGACTTCGCCCAGGGTGTCAGCGTGCGCCGCCGCGAGACCAACGGCGAGTGGACGCCCTGGCAGTCCCTCGGCGGCCGCTTCCTCCAGGACGCGGGCACCGCGCTCGTGACCGGGCGCGGGACGGTCGAGCTCTACGTGCCGGGTAAGCACAAGATCTGGCGCTGGTTCCAGAGCGAGCCGGGCGGCGCGTTCCAGCTCGACGAGGCCCTGAGCACCGGGCGCCCCGCGACCGGCGGGGTCACCGCGGTGGACTCCGGCGACGGGCGTACCTGCCTGTACTACAGGGAGGCCGGGACCCAGCAGGTCATGGCGTACCGGCAGCACGCCGACGGCAGATGGCCCGGTGCGGGCGCCGGGCTCGGCGGCCACGGAGGTACCGGTGCCGTGGCCGCGCTGTGGGTGGCCGAGCGGGGCGCCCGCGAGGCGTACCTGGCGCACCGGGGGAGCACCGGGCGGCTGGTGCTCTCGCTGCCCGACCGGAACCGGGAGGTCACGGGCACCCACTGGAACGAGTCCGGCGAGATGTTCGCGCACGCCCCGGCGCTGGCGCGCGACGCGTCCGGCGCGGTGGTCGTGGCCGTCGTCGGCACCGACGGCCGCCTGCACGTCCGCCGCCAGCTCGCGCCCGAGCCGGGCAGCCCGATGGGCCCCTGGCTCGGCTGACCGGAGCCGTCCGGCACACGAAGAGGGCCCCCGCGCCGCAGCGCCGGGGCCCTCCTCCGTACAGCCGGCCGGTGTTACGCGGGCACGCTCGCCACACCCTGCTCCAGGAACCGCTTGCCGTTCACCCGCTCGGAGACACCCTCACGGTCCAGGTACGGCGTGATGCCGCCCAGGTGGAAGGGCCAGCCGGCGCCGGTGATGAGGCACAGGTCGATGTCCTGGGCCTCGGCGACGACGCCCTCGTCCAGCATGAGGCCGATCTCCTGGGCCACGGCGTCCAGGACGCGCTCGCGGACCTGCTCCTCGGTGAGGACGGTGTCGCCCTGCTTGAGCAGCGCGGCGACCTCGGGGTCCAGCTCCGGCTTGCCGCTGTCGTAGACGTAGAAGCCGCGCTTGCCGGCCTCGACGACCGCCTTCAGGTTCGGGGAGACCGTGAAGCGGTCCGGGAAGGCCCGGTTGAGGGTCTCCGAGACGTGCAGGCCGATCGCCGGACCGACCAGCTCCAGCAGCACCAGCGGGGACATCGGCAGGCCGAGCGGCTCGACGGCCTTCTCCGCGACCTCGACCGGGGTGCCCTCGTCGATGACGTTCTGGATCTCGCCCATGAAGCGGGTCAGGATGCGGTTGACGACGAACGCCGGGGCGTCCTTCACCAGCACCGCGGTCTTCTTCAGCTTCTTGGCCACGCCGAACGCCGTCGCCAGCGTGGCGTCGTCGGTCTGCTCGCCGCGCACGATCTCCAGCAGCGGCAGGATCGCGACGGGGTTGAAGAAGTGGAAGCCGACGACCCGCTCGGGGTGCTTCAGCTTCGACGCCATCTCCGACACCGACAGCGAGGAGGTGTTGGTGGCGAGGATCGCGTGCGCCGGGGCGACCGCCTCGACCTCGGCGAACACCTTCTGCTTGACGCCCATCTCCTCGAACACGGCTTCGATGATGAAGTCCGCGTCCGCGAAGCCCTCGGCCTTGTCCAGGACACCGGTGACCAGCGCCTTGAGGCGGTTGGCCTTGTCCTGGTTGATCCGGCCCTTGCCGAGCAGCTTGTCGATCTCGGCGTGGACATAGCCCACACCCTTGTCGACGCGCTCCTGGTCGATGTCGGTCAGCACGACCGGCACCTCCAGGCGGCGCAGGAAGAGCAGCGCGAGCTGGGAGGCCATCAGACCGGCGCCGACGACGCCGACCTTGGTGACCGGACGCGCCAGCGACTTGTCGGGGGCGCCCGCAGGACGCTTGCCGCGCTTCTGCACCAGGTTGAACGCGTAGATGCCGGACCGCAGTTCGCCGCCCATGATCAGGTCCGCGAGGGCCTGGTCCTCGGCGTCGAAGCCCTTCTGCAGGTCGCCGTCCTTGGCGCCCTCGATGATCTCCAGCGCGCGGTAGGCGGCCGGGGCCGCGCCGTGCACCTTGGAGTCCGCGACGAAGCGGCCCTTGGCGACGGCCTGGTCCCACGCCTCGCCCCGGTCGATCGCCGGACGCTCGACGGTGATGTCGCCCTTGAGGACCTGCGCGGTCCACAGCAGCGACTGCTCCAGGAAGTCGGCACCCTCGAACAGCGCGTCGGCGATGCCGAGTTCGAAGACCTGCTTGCCCTTGAGCTGGCGGTTCTGGTTGAGGCTGTTCTCGATGATGACCTGGACGGCCTTCTCGGGACCGATCAGGTTCGGCAGCAGGGCGCAGCCGCCCCAGCCGGGCACCAGGCCGAGGAAGACCTCGGGCAGCGAGAACGCCGGGATCGCCTTGGAGACGGTCCGGTAGGAGCAGTGCAGGCCGACCTCGACGCCGCCGCCCATCGCCGCGCCGTTGTAGTAGGCGAAGGTCGGGACCGCGAGGCCGGAGAGGCGCTTGAAGACCTCGTGGCCGCCCTTGCCGATGGCGAGCGCGTCCTCGTGCCGCTTCAGCAGCTCGACACCCTTGAGGTCGGCGCCGACCGCGAAGATGAACGGCTTGCCGGTGATGCCGACACCGACGATGTCGCCGTCCGCGGCCTCCTTCTCGACCTGGTCGATCGCGGCGTTCAGGTTCGCCAGCGAGGCCGGGCCGAAGGTGGTCGGCTTGGTGTGGTCGAAGCCGTTGTCCAGCGTGATCAGCGCGAACCTGCCCGCGTTGAAGGGCAGTTCGAAGTGCCGTACGTGGGCCTGGGTGACGACCTCGCCGGGGAACAGCTCGGCAGCACCCTTCAGCAGCTCGGTGGTGTTGCTCACTTGTCCCCCTCGAAGTTCGGGTTCTCCCAGATGACCGTCGCGCCCATGCCGAAGCCGACACACATGGTGGTCAGGCCGTAGCGGACGTCCGGGTTCTCCTCGAACTGGCGGGCGAGCTGCGTCATGAGCCGCACACCGGAGGAGGCCAGCGGGTGGCCGAACGCGATGGCGCCGCCGTACTGGTTGACGCGGCTGTCGTCGTCGGCGATGCCGTAGTGCTCCAGGAACGCGAGGACCTGGACGGCGAACGCCTCGTTGATCTCGAACAGGCCGATGTCGGAGATCGACAGGCCGGCCTGGGCGAGGGCCTTCTCGGTGGCCGGGATCGGGCCGTAGCCCATCACCTCGGGCTCCACGCCCGCGAAGGCGTAGGAGACCAGGCGCATCTTGACCGGCAGGCCGTTCTCGCGGGCGAAGTCCTCGGACGCGATGAGGGAGGCGGTGGCGCCGTCGTTCAGACCGGCCGCGTTGCCCGCGGTGACCCGGCCGTGCACGCGGAACGGCGTCTTGAGACCGCTCAGGTTCTCCAGCGTGGTGCCGGGGCGCATCGGCTCGTCGGCGGTGACCAGGCCCCAGCCCGTCTCACCGGCCTCCTCGTTGGTGCGGCGCACCGAGATCGGCACCAGGTCCTGCTGGATCTTGCCGTTGGCGTACGCCTTGGCGGCCTTCTCCTGCGAGCGGACCGCGTACTCGTCGGCGCGCTGCTTGGTGATGGTCGGGTAGCGGTCGTGCAGGTTCTCGGCGGTCATGCCCATGAACAGCGCCGACTCGTCGACCAGCTTCTCGGAGACGAAGCGCGGGTTGGGGTCCACGCCCTCGCCCATCGGGTGCCGGCCCATGTGCTCGACACCGCCCGCGATGGCGATGTCGTACGCGCCGAAGGCGACCGAGCCGGACACCGAGGTCACGGCGGTCAGCGCGCCCGCGCACATGCGGTCGATGGAGTAGCCGGGCACCGACTGCGGCAGGCCCGCGAGGATGCCCGCGGTACGGCCGAGGGTGAGGCCCTGGTCACCGATCTGGGTGGTCGCGGCGACGGCGACCTCGTCGATCTTCTTCGGGTCCAGACCGGGGTTGCGGCGCAGCAGCTCCCGGATCGCCTTCACGACGAGGTCGTCGGCGCGAGTCTCGTGATAGATGCCCTTCGGGCCCGCCTTGCCGAACGGGGTGCGGACGCCGTCGACGAAGACGACGTCCCTGACGGTACGAGGCACGATGGCTCTCCTCCAGGGTGCGGGACGCTGAGCGCTTGCTCAACCCCATGCTACTTATGAGTAACGTAGCTGCACAGCCCCACCCCGGCTAGCGGTGAACGTCACACCGCAGCCCCGCCCGGCCGGACGGATTGCGGCGAAACCGCCTACTCCGGGGTGGCGGACAGTACCGCGACCAGCACCGGGGTCACCTGCTCCACCTGCCAGGACCGGGCGCCGTGGCCGGTGAGGGCGGCGGCCACGGTCCGCTCGTCGACGGGGACCGGGGGCTCCCAGCAGATCCGGCGCACGGTGTCGGGGGAGATCAGGTTCTCCTGTGGCATCTCCAGCCGCTCGGCCAGCGCCGACACCCCGGCGCGGGCGGCCGACAGCCGGACCGCGGCGGCCGGGTCCTTGTCCGACCAGGCACGCGGCGGCGGCGGACCGGTCACCTGCTGCCCCTGCTGTGGCAGCGCCGACTCCGGCAGCGCCTTCGCCCGGTCGACCGCGGCCTGCCACTGTTCGAGCTGACGGCGGCCGACACGATGGCCGAAACCGTTCAGTGCGGCCAGCGCGTGCACGTTGGCCGGCACCGCGAGCGCGGCCTCCACGATCGCCGCGTCACCGAGCACCTTGCCGGGCGAGACGTCCCGCCGCCGCGCGATCCGGTCCCGCGCCTCCCACAGCTCCTTGACCACGGCGAGCTGCCGCCGTCTGCGCACCTTGTGCATCCCGGAGGTGCGGCGCCAGGGGTCCTTGCGGGGCTCGGCGGGCGGCGCCGCCGCGATGGCGGCGAACTCCTCCAGCGCCCACTCCAGCTTGCCCTGCCGCTCCAGCTCCTTCTCCAGGGCGTCGCGCAGGTCGACCAGCAGCTCCACGTCCAGCGCCGCGTAGCGCAGCCAGGGCTCGGGCAGCGGACGGGTGGACCAGTCGACGGCGGAGTGGCCCTTCTCCAGTACGAAGCCGAGCACGTTCTCCACCATCGCGCCGAGTCCGACGCGGGGGAATCCGGCGAGCCGCCCGGCCAGCTCGGTGTCGAACAGGCGGGTGGGCACCATGCCTATCTCGCGCAGGCAAGGGAGGTCCTGGGTGGCGGCGTGCAGCACCCACTCGACGTCGGACAGCGCGGCGCCCAGGTCGGAGAGGTCGGGGCAGGCGACGGGGTCGATCAGCGCGGAGCCCGCGCCCTCGCGCCGCAACTGCACCAGATAGGCCCGCTGGCCGTACCGGTAACCGGAAGCGCGTTCGGCGTCCACGGCCACCGGGCCGGTGCCGGCGGCGAAGGCGGCGACGACCTCGGCGAGCGCGGCGGCGTCCGCGACGACCGGCGGAATCCCCTCGCGGGGTTCGAGCAGGGGGGTGGGCGCCGCCACCTCAGCAGGCCCCGCGTCGGGGGGCGTGCCCCCGTTGATGCGCCGGGAACTGTCTGCTGCGGTCTCTTGGGCGTCCGTCACATGCCAAGGGTATCCGCATGCCCGCGCCGCTGGCCTGCACGTTCGACCGACATCCCCGCTGACCGGCCAAAACGCGCCGCACGCGGGCGCACACCGCGCGCCGCACGGCGCACCCCGCCCGGCGCGCACGCCGGTGCCCGCCGACGGAACGTTCCGCCGACGGGCACCGGGGGTCAACAGGGCGCAGGGTGGGGGACGGGAAAGAGGGTCAGTGGATGATTCCGGTGCGCAGGGCCACCGCGACCATGCCGGCGCGGTCGCCCGTGCCGAGCTTGCGCGCGATGCGGGCCAGGTGGCTCTTGACGGTCAGCGCGGACAGGCCCATGGAGACGCCGATCGCCTTGTTCGACTGGCCCTCCGCGACGAGGCGGAGCACCTCGACCTCGCGGCCGGACAGTTCGCGGTAGCCGCCGGGGTGGCTCGGGGCGCCCGGCGGACGCCGGTGCCCCATTCGGGCCGCGGCGGAGCCGATGGGGGCGGCGCCGGGGCGGGTGGGCAGGCCGATGTTGGTACGGGTGCCGGTGACGACGTAGCCCTTGACGCCCCCGGCGAGGGCGTTGCGGACGGCGCCGATGTCGTCGGCTGCGGACAGGGCGAGGCCGTTGGGCCAGCCCGCGGCACGGGTCTCGGACAGCAGGGTGAGGCCGGAGCCGTCGGGCAGGTGGACGTCTGCGACACAGATGTCGCGCGGGTTGCCGATGCGGGGACGAGCCTCCGCGACGGACGAGGCCTCGATCACGTCGCGCACACCGAGGGCCCACAGATGGCGGGTGACGGTGGAACGGACGCGGGGGTCGGCCACGACCACCATGGCGGTCGGCTTGTTCGGGCGGTAGGCGACCAGGCTTGCGGGCTGCTCGAGGAGAACGGACACCAGGCCTCCTGGGGTGGGGGGACGGGGCCGGCTTGTGGGGAAGAAGCCGGGAGGAACCGTGCTTTCAAGGTCACAGTCGTCTTCGGCAGCAAACCCGTCCGCCTTTAGAGAATGATCACGATCTAGTGAGTCACAATCTGTGCAATTCGGACACGCGATCGATCATCCGAAGATCGAATCGGCTCCGGGGTGAGGCGATTCGAGTACGGAAAGTGGCCGTATCGACAAAGTGATGGTGCGGGAAGTGATCACAAAGCAGCGCCCCGCCGATCCCGGCGGGGCGCTGAGAAGATGATCAGCCTGGGAGAGGTCTAGCGGGACCGCGGACCCCTGCGCTGCGGCAGCGTCACCACCGAGCCGTCGCCCGGCGCGGCCGGGGGCAGCCCGCCGACCTGGGCCAGCAGATCACACCACGAGGCGAGGTGCGCGGCGGTGTCCGGAACGCCGCCCAGTCCTTCGAGCGGCGTCCATGAGGCGCGGATCTCGATCTGCGAGGCGGGCGGCCGCTCCGACAGGCCGCCGAAGTAGTGGGAACTTGCCCTGGTGACCGTGCCGCTCGGCTCGCCGTAGGCGAGTCCGCGCGACTGGAGAGCGCCGGTCAGCCAGGACCAGCACACCTCCGGCAGCAGCGGGTCGGCCGCCATCTCGGGCTCCAGCTCCGCCCTTACCAGGGTCACCAGGCGGAAGGTGCCGTGCCAGGCGTCGTGGCCGGCCGGGTCGTGCAGCAGGACCAGCCGGCCGTCGGCCAGCTCCTGCTCGCCGTCGAGTACGACGGCCTCCAGCGCGTGCGCGTACGGCGCCAGCCGCTGCGGGGCGGGCGTCGGCTCCACCTCCACCTGCGGCCGCAGCCGCGCGTTCCGCAGCGCCTCCACCGCGCTGCGGAAGACAGGGGGGACCTCTGGCACCCCGGCTCCCCCTTTCTCCTTCGCCTGCGTGTCCTTCACGTCGTCCATTCCGCCGGTGCCGTCCGACGATCGTCCCTGAGCCGCAGCCATGCGGGGAAGAGTAAGGGGAAGCGGGCCTTCGTGCAGGGCATGACACCCCCCGAGGGCGGCGGCACTTCTCCCGCGCGGACCGTGCGAGACTTGCCGACGTGAGTGCCAACGCGATCCCCACGGGCCAGCAGCCCACAGCGACGTACGACAGCGCCTTCCTCAAGGCGTGCAGGCGTGAGCCCGTGCCGCACACCCCGGTGTGGTTCATGCGCCAGGCCGGCCGGTCCCTGCCGGAGTACCGCAAGGTGCGCGAGGGCATCCCGATGCTGGAGTCCTGCACGCGGCCCGAGCTGGTCACCGAGATCACGGTCCAGCCGGTGCGCCGGCACGACGTGGACGCGGCGGTCTTCTACAGCGACATCGTCGTCCCGCTCAAGGCCATCGGCATCGACCTCGACATCAAGTCCGGCGTCGGCCCGGTCGTCGCCGAGCCGGTGCGCACCCGCGCCGACCTCGACCGGCTGCGTGACCTCACCCCGGAGGACGTGTCCTACGTCACCGAGGCGGTCGGCATGCTCACCCGTGAGCTGGGGTCCACCCCGCTGATCGGCTTCGCGGGCGCTCCCTTCACCCTCGCCAGCTACCTGGTCGAGGGCGGCCCCTCGCGCACGTACGAGAACGCCAAGGCGATGATGTACGGCGACCCCGAGCTGTGGGCCGACCTGCTGGACCGCCTCGCGGACATCACGGCCGCGTTCCTGAAGGTGCAGATCGAGGCCGGTGCCTCGGCGGTGCAGCTCTTCGACTCCTGGGCGGGCGCGCTGGCCCCCGCCGACTACCGTGCCTCGGTGATGCCCGCCTCCGCGAAGGTCTTCGACGCCGTCGCGGGGTACGGCGTCCCGCGCATCCACTTCGGTGTCGGCACCGGCGAGCTGCTGAAGCTCATGGGCGACGCGGGCGCGGACGTCGTCGGCGTCGACTGGCGGATCCCGCTGGACGAGGCCGCGCGCCGGGTCGGCCCCGGCAAGGCGCTGCAGGGCAACCTCGACCCGACGGTGCTGTTCACCGACCGCAAGACGGTCGAGGTCAAGGCACAGGAGGTGCTGGACGCGGCCGCCGGCCTGGAGGGCCACGTCTTCAACCTCGGCCACGGCGTCATGCCCAACATCGAGCCGGACGCGCTGACCCACCTGGTCGACTACGTCCACCAAGCGAGCGCCCGCTGACCTCTTCCGCTCACCACGCCTGACGGTGCCGCGCCCGCCTGCCGAACAGCAGGCGGCCCGGCTCCGGCGGGGGCGGGGTGCCGGCCTTCAGCGGCCAGGCGAGCAGCATCCCGGCCACGAAGCCGACGACGTGCGCCGCGTACGCCACCGTGCCGGTGCCGGCCTCGACGCCGTGCCCCGAGGAGTACACGGCCTGGAGGCCGAACCAGAAGCCCAGCACGATCCATGCGGGCAGCCGGAGCGGCAGGAAGACCAGGAACGGGACCAGCACCCACACCCTGGCCTTCGGATACAGCACGAGATAGGCCCCGAGCACCCCCGCGATCGCGCCGGACGCGCCGATCAGCGGGTCCCCGGAGCCGGCGTTCAGCAGGGCGAAGCCGTAGCTCGCCGCGTAGCCGCAGACGAGGTAGAACAGCGCGAAGCGGACGTGGCCCATGCGGTCCTCGACGTTGTTGCCGAAGATCAGCAGGAACAGCATGTTGCCCAGCAGGTGCAGCCAGCCGCCGTGCAGGAACATCGCCGTGACCACCGACAGCGCCGGCGACTTGTCATACCCCGGCGCCCCCATCACACACCCCGGCCCGGCCGCCCCCATCCCCACCTGCCCGGTCGGCACCAGCTTGGGCAACTGATGATGGATCATCTCCCGCGGAACAGCCGCGTAGTGATCCATGAACGCGTGCAGCCGGCACAGCTGCGCCACATGACTCTCCCCGCCCGCCGCCCCGGCCGCACCAGGCGTCAGCAGAAACACCAGCACACTGGCGGCGATGAGCGCATACGTCACATACGGCGTACGGCGCGCGGGATTGACGTCATGGACGGGTATGACCACACAGAAGTAGTGCCCCGGTTGAAGCACGTGAACCCGTGAACAGCACGGGGACGACGAGCGCCGTTCCGCGCCGGCTAGCGGGCCGCGCGTACCTTGCGTACCGCCTTGCGGGCCGCTACCAGGATCGGGTCCCAGACGGGGGAGAAGGGTGGGGCGTAGCCGAGGTCCAGGGCGGTCATCTGTTCCACCGTCATGCCGGCGGTCAGGGCCACGGCCGCGATGTCGACGCGTTTGCCCGCGCCCTCCCCGCCGACGATCTGGACGCCGAGGAGGCGGCCGGTGTTGCGTTCGGCGATCATCTTGACGGTCATGGGGGAGGCGTCGGGGTAGTAGCCGGCGCGGCTGGTCGACTCGATGACGACCGCCTCGTACTGGAGGCCGGCCCGGCGGGCGTCGCGTTCGCGCAGGCCGGTGCGGGCGATCTCCAGCTCGCAAACCTTGCTGACGGCGGTGCCGACGACACCGGGGAAGGTGGCGTAACCGCCGCCCACGTTGGTGCCGATGACCTGCCCGTGCTTGTTGGCGTGGGTGCCGAGCGGGATGTACTGCTCCTGCCCGGAGACCAGGTTCAGCACCTCCACGCAGTCACCGCCCGCCCAGATGTCCTCGTGCCCGCGCACCCGCATGGCGAGGTCGGTGAGGAGTCCGCCGTGCGCGCCCAGCGGGAGCCCCGCCTCGCGGGCGAGGTCGGTCACAGGCTCCACGCCGATGCCCATGACGACCACGTCGGCCGGGTACTCCGCGTCCTTCGTGACCACCGCGCGCACCCGGCCGTCCTCGCCCGTGCGCAGGCCGGTCACCTCGGTGTCGTCGACCATGGTGATGCCCATGCCCTCCATGGCCCGCCGTACCAGCCGGCCCATGTCGGGATCGAGCGTCGCCATGGGCTCCGCGCCCCGGTTGACCACGGTCACCTCGAAGCCCCGGCGGAGCAGCGCCTCGGCCATCTCGACGCCGATGTAACCCGCGCCGACGACGACCGCGCGCCGCCCCTCGGTACGGGTCAGCGTGTCGATCAGCGACTGCCCGTCGTCCAGGGTCTGCACCCCGTGCACCCCGGCCGCGTCCGCCCCCGGCATGTCCGGCCGGATCGGCCGCGCCCCGGTGGCGATGACCAGCTTGTCGTACGAGGTCCAGTACTCGTTGCCGGTCTCCAGGTCGTGCGCCCGCACCCGGCGCCCGGACACGTCGATCTCCGTCACCTCCGTGCGCAGCCGGAGGTCGATGTGCCGCTCCCAGTGCTCCTCCGGAGTACGCGCGACGAGCTGGTCGCGGTCCTCGACGGCGCCGCCGACCCAGTAGGGGATGCCGCACGCCGAGTACGAGGTGAAGTGGGTGCGCTCGAACGCCACGATCTCCAGCTCGTCCGGTTTCCGCAGCCGACGGGCCTGCGAGGCCGCGGCCATTCCCGCGGCGTCGCCGCCGATCACGACCAGCCGCCGGGGCCCTTCACGCATGTCCATGGGAACAAGCTACGGGGCGAGCGGACCTGACGCACCGTCACTTGTGCTCGCCGGAGACCGGCGCGCCGTCCTCCGCCACCGCACGCGCCTGCGGCAGCGAGCCCGGCACGGGCGTCGGCGCCGAACGGCGCGGGAGCCGGGGGCGGACCACCCGGCGCCACAGGAACACCAGCAGCGCGAGCAGCGCCGCGAACGGCAGCACCGCGCCCACCACCAGTGCGATCCAGCGCAGCATCGTCCAGAACGCGTGCCAGCCGCCCGACAGCGCGTCCAGGAAGCCGGGTTCGTCGTCCTCGGCACTCGGGTGCGCGCCCCTCCCGGCCAGCGACAGGGTGATGGTCGCCAGGCCCGTGCGGTCCTTCAGCGACGCCTGCTGGGCCAGCAGCGCCTCCAGGTCGGCCTCCCGGCTGCTCAGCTCGCCCTCCAGCGCGACCACGTCGGTCAGCTTGTCCGCCCTGTCCATCAGCTCCCGGACCCGCGCGACGCTGGCCCGCTGGGACTTGATCCGGCTGTCCACGTCCACCACCTGGTCGGTGACGTCCTGCGCCCGCGCGGTGCGCCGCAGCAGCTTGCCGGTGCCCTGGAGCGAGCCGAGCACCTCGTCGTACCGCTCGGAGGGGACCCGCAGGACGACACGGGTGCGCTCGCTGCCGTCGTCGTCCCGCTCGGTGCTCTCCTCGCCGACGTAGCCGCCCGCGTCCTCGGTGACCCGGCGCGCCTTGGCCAGGGCGCCGGGCACGTCCCGCACCTCGACCTCCAGCGAGGCGGTGCGGATGACGCTCGGCGCGAGCCGGGGCGAGCGGCGGGCGGACTTGCCGTCCTCGGCCGCGCCCCGGCCCGCGCCGGGAGCGGCGGGAGCGGCGGTCGGGGCGTCGGCGTAGGAGGACTTGGCGTCGCCGCCCGACTCGCTGCACCCGGCGAGCGCGAGTGAGGCGGTGAGCAGGACCCCGCCCAGGACCCGGACCTGTGTACGCATGTCTGTTACCCCCCGGTGAGACGCGGTGCTGTCTCCCCTTAGACGGCCCGGCCTGCGGGAACGGTCGCGTTTTCCGGTCGCGATGCGGTCACGGTCCGGTGACGTACCGGGCACCGGGACGCCCCGCGCGGTCTGAGAGAGTGGGGGCATGAGCGCAGCGAGCAACGGCCATGTCGTCGTCATCGGAGCCGGTGTCGCCGGACTGGCCGCCGCCCACCGGGTGCTCGCGCGCGGCGCGCGGGTGACGGTGCTGGAGGCCACCGACCGGGTCGGCGGCAAACTGCTGCCCGGCGAGATCGCGGGCCTGAGGGTCGACCTCGGCGCCGAGTCGATGCTCGCCCGCCGCCCCGAGGCGGTGGGCCTCGCCCGCGAGGCGGGCCTCGGCGACCGCCTCCGGCCCCCGTCCACCGCGACCGCCTCGATCTGGACCCGGGACGCGCTGCGCCCCATGCCCAAGGGCCATGTCATGGGCGTACCCGGCACGGCCTCCGCGCTGTCCGGCCTGCTCTCCGCCGAGGGCCTGGCCCGGATCGAGCGGGACGCTGAACTGCCGCCCACCGAGGTCGGTGACGACGTGGCCGTGGGCGAGTACGTGGCCGCCCGGATGGGCCGTGAGGTCGTCGACCGGCTGGTGGAACCCCTGCTCGGCGGGGTGTACGCGGGCGACGCCTACCGTCTCTCCCTGCGCTCGGCCGTCCCCCAGCTCCACCAGGCCGCCCGCACCCACGACACCCTCACCGCCGCCGTCCTGTCCCTCCAGGCCAAGGCCGCCGAGGCGGGGCAGACCGGCCCGGTCTTCCTCGGCATCGAGGGCGGCGTCGGCACCCTCCCGCTCGCCGTCGCCGACTCGGTACGGGCGCGCGGCGGAGAGATCCTCACCCGCACTCCGGTCAGCGAGCTGCGCCGGGACGGCACCGGCTGGCGCGTCACGGCCGGGGACCGCACGCTGCACGCGGACGCGGTCGTGGTCGCCGTTCCCGCCCCCGCCGCGTCGGCACTGCTGCGCGCCGAGGCCCCGGCGGCCGCCGCCGAGCTGGCCGCCGTGGAGTACGCCTCCATGGCGCTGATCACCCTCGCCTACCGCCGCGCCGGCGCGGCCCTGCCCGAGGGCAGTGGCTTCCTGGTGCCGCCGGTGGACGGCCGCACGATCAAGGCCGCCACCTTCGCCTCCCAGAAGTGGGGCTGGGTCGGCGCCGAGGACCCTGACCTCCTGGTGGTGCGCACCTCGGTCGGCCGCCACCACGAGACCGAGATCCTCCAGCGCGACGACGCCGAACTCGTCGGGGTCGCCCGGCACGACCTGCGCGCCGCGACCGGACTGGACGCCGAGCCGGTCGCCACCCGCGTC